>NZ_AOME01000070.1:102064-350280 GCF_000336935.1 Halococcus salifodinae DSM 8989
CCTCGTACGGCGGCCGGCTCGAATCGATGTGCTCGGCGTACTCCCGTTTGAGATCGAGCAGCTCCTCCAGAATCGGCGCGAACGTCTCGAAGTCGTCCTCGGCTTTCGCCTCCTTCCAGACCGGGAGCGCCTCGCTCGTTGTCTGGGAAATTTCGGCGACGAGATCCGTCGGAACGCGCGCCGCGCGGTCATACTGGCGACGGATCTCTCGGACGACGGCGGCCTGTTCGCCCGAGAGATCCGCACTCTCAGCCTCCTCGAGTGCGGTCTCGGTCTCGTCCTCGACGAGGAGTTCGTGGCTCGTCGCCGATAGCGCCGAGCGCTGGGCCGAGCGTGCCGGCGTGCCGCCGTCGGGCATCATGACTTCCTGATCCCAGCTCAGCACGCCCGCTGCGCTCTGGATGTTGGAAATCCGCTCGTAGCGTTCGAGGAGATCGTCGTAGGCGTCGACCGTGGCGTCGGATGCCATACCCGACAGCCGGCGCGCCGCCCTATCAATTCTTGCCTACCGGCCGATCGATTCGGCCGCCTCGCGGTAGGTCTCGTAACACCGATCGAGGACGGCGAGCGACACGCTCTCGTCTTTGGTGTGGGCCTCGCCCTGCTCGGCGGGCCCACAGATCACGCAGGTCACGCCTGCCTCGGCGAGCCAGCCCGCGTCGGTCGCGTGGGGTTTCGTGACGAGTTCGGGCTCGCTCTCCTGAGCCTCGGCGGCGGCCGCGCGAACCGCCTCGGCGAACGCCTCGTCGTCACACGCCATTGGCGGGAGGTCCTGATCGACCGTCCACTCAACGCGTTCCGAATCCTCGACGGCCGCCAGCGGAGCGCGCTCGCCCGGAACCGTCCGTTCATCCACGGTGATCGAACACGACTCCGGAATGACGTTCCACGCCGAGCCACCATCGATCTCGGTCACGACAACGCTTCCCCGTACCCGCTCACCGAACACGTCGGTGGATGGTGCGTCGATCCCGCGAACGGTCTCGACTGCCTCGCACGCGGTGTAGACGGCGTTCTCGCCGGCTTCGGGTTCGCTCGCGTGGGCTGCCGTCCCGCGGGCGGTGATGGTGCTCGCCCGCCGGCCTTTGTGTGCCACCGCGACATCGGTCGTTCCAGGAGCGGAGTAGCCCGTCGTGCCCTCGCCGATGATCGCGTAGTCGGGCGCGAACCCCTCGTCGATGGCGTGGCGTGCGCCCTCGCCGCCGATCTCCTCGCCGGCGAAACTCGCGAAGACGAGTTCCACTGTAGGGTCGGTGTCGTCGGACTGCGTCCGACTGTCCGAGGTGCGTAGCACCTCGCTATCGCGGAAGGCACACATCGCGGCCGCGACCGCGCCCTTCATGTCCGCCGCACCGCGGCCATAGAGCCGGCCATCGCGTTCCTCGACGACGTACTCGCCGTCCGCTGTCTGTGAATCGTCCGGTGGAACCACGTCGTGGTGACCGACGAGCGCGATCGACTCGTCCGCGTCGGCATCCGTGTTTCGGCGGGCAATGACGTTGCCAACCCCATCGCGGGTCACGTCGGCGTCGGTCCCCTCGCGGAGCCAGGTCTCGATGAAGTCACCAGCATCGGTCTCGTCGTCGTGACTCGGGATCGCAACGAGGTCGCGGGTGAGATCCGTGGCAGCAGCCATGGAAGCACAGTCCACGAGAAACGGCATAAGCCCTTCCGCCCGCGCTTGAACACCCTTTTGATCCTGCCGGCCGAACGACACGCATGACTGTCGTACCGGACACGAGCGCGGTTATCGACGGACGCGTGTCCGAACGAGTGGAGAGCGGTTCGTTCGAGGGGGAGACCGTTGCGATCCCCGAGGCGGTCGTCGTGGAACTCGAATCTCAGGCCAACGACGGCCGCGAGTCGGGCTGGGACGGGCTCGAAGAGCTCCAGCACCTCGCCGAACTCGCTGACGAAGGGACCATCGATGTGGAGTACGTCGGCCGGCGGCCGGGCGACGGCGAGCGCCACGCTTCCGACGAGGGGGCCGTCGACGCGTTGATCCGCGATCTCGCTGCGGAGGAGGAGGCCACGCTACTCACGAGCGACAAAGTCCAGAGTGAGGTCGCCCGCGCGAAAGGACTCGACGTCGAGTACGTCGATCCCGAGATCCGGGGAGACGCGCCCGAGCACCTCGCGATCGAGGACTTTTTCGACGACGAGACGATGAGCGTCCACCTCAAGACCGGGGTCGCACCGATGGCGAAGCGCGGTGCGGTCGGCGAGATGCGCTTCGAGACGATCGGCGACGACCTGCTCACGGAGGACGATCTCCAGGAGTGGATCGCGGAGATCGAGACCGCCACGCGGGCGTCGAGCGACGGGTTCACCGAACTCGATCGGAACGGGATGACGATCGTCCAGTTCGGCAACTACCGGATCGCGATCGCCCAGCCACCGTTCGCCGACGGGCTGGAGATCACCGCCGTGCGGCCGATCGTCGAAACCGAACTCGACGACTACGACTACGCCGACGACCTCCGTGAGCGACTGCTCGATCATCAGCGCGGCGTCCTGATTGCGGGCGCTCCCGGGGCCGGGAAGTCGACGCTCGCTGGTGCGGTCGCGGGCTTTCTGGCCGATTCGGCGTTCTCGGTCAAAACGATGGAGAAGCCCCGCGATCTCCAGGTCGGTCCCGAGATCACCCAGTACACCGAACTCGACGGCCGGATGGAGAACACCGCGGACTCGCTGTTGATGGTGCGGCCGGACTACACCATCTACGACGAGGTCAGGAAGACCGAGGACTTCTCGGTGTTCGGGGATATGCGCCTCGCGGGCGTCGGGATGATCGGCGTGGTCCACGCCACGCGAGCGATCGACGCGCTCGGGCGGCTGGTGGGCCGGGTCGAGCTCGGGATGATCCCCCAGGTCGTCGATACCGTGGTGTACGTCGAGGCGGGCGAGATCGATACGGTCTACGACGTTCGAACCGAGGTCAAGGTCCCCGAGGGACTCACCGAGGAGGACCTCGCGCGGCCGGTGATCCAGGTTCGAGACTTCGAGACCCAGCGGCCGGAGTACGAAATTTATAGTTTCAATCGCCAGGTCGTCACCGTTCCGGTGGGCGACGCCGACGAGGAGGACAGCGGCGTGGATCGGATCGCGAAACAGGAGATCGAGCGCGAGATCCGGTCGGTCGCACACGGCAACTGCGAGGTCGACCTGAAAAGCGCGAACACCGCAGTCGTCTACGTCGAGGAGGCCGACATCTCGACGGTGATCGGCAAGGGCGGCGGGCGGATCACCGATATCGAGAACCGACTCGGGATCAGCATCGACGTGCGGACGTTCGACGAGCGACCGGGCGGTCGGGGCCGATCGGGAAACGCGAATAGCGGTGGTGGCGGCAGCCACGGCGGGAGCGGCGGTGGCGGAGCGAGCGGCGCGGGCGATATCGTCACGCCCGAGATCACCTCGCGACACGTCGTGATCCCGATGGACGGCTACGCTGGCGAGACGGTCGAGATCCAGGCCGACGGCGAGTACCTGTTCACCGCGACCGTCTCACGGGGCGGCGAGGTTCAGGTCTCGCGTGGCAGCGCGATCGCGGAGGAACTCGAAAACGCGATCGACCGCGGCCGGCAGGTCACCGTCGCACCGTCGTAAACGACAACAGTCGACCGCTTTTTTCGGGATGGTTGCGCTCTGGAGCGGCGGCTGTGGTGCGGGCCTGGCGTCTCGACGAGCGGAGCGAGTCGAGGCTCAGGAGAGCCTGCTCTCCTGGCGGATGAAGGGCGAGGTCACGAACGCCGGAGCACGCGCTGCGCGTGGTTCGAGGGAGCGAAGCTCCCTCGTCATCACGAAAGGCGCTTCGCGCCTTTCGAACGACTTCGAGTTCTCGTTCGCTTCGTCTGCTCACGGGCGCGAAGCGTCCTCAGAACGGCTTTGCCGTTCTGATGGGCTGCACGAGAGCTTCGATCTCGTGAACGCCCGTTCGCATGGTCCGCGGGACCGAAGGTCCCGCGCTACTCACGAGAACGAAGTGAGTGACCGAGGGTTTCGGGGGTATTGTGCGGTTTGCGGTCGTGGTGCGGTGGGCAACTGGGTTGTACCGCGAGCGACCGCAGGGAGCGAGCGGGGGTTTTTGATCCACCGGAAGACGCGAAGCGTCTTCCGAGCCTTCGTTCGCTCCGCTCACGAAGACACATTTTTGCAAGCGGGGGTCGCGCGAGCGCAGCGAGCGCGATCCCCCGCAGCAAAAAGGTGGGGTCGCATCGTAATGTTCAGTACGCGCCAGTCGATAGGAGTGGTATGAGCGAAACCGACGCCGACGGACCAGTGAGCCGCCGGGGGTTCCTCCGGACGGCAGCGGGGGCGGCGGCCGTCGCGGGTGCGAGCGGCACGGCGGCGGCACAGGAAGGCAACAGTTCGAGCGGGGGTGGTGGCGGTACGACGACAGTGGAGGTCGGTGCGGGATCGGGGACCTCTTTCGGACCCGAGGAAGCCACCGTCGCGCCCGGCGGCACCGTCGTCTGGGAGTGGACCGGCGAGGGCGGCGCACACAACGTCGTCGCCGACGACGGGGCGTTCGACAGCGGGAGCCCGGAGGAAGGGAGCGACATCACGTTCGAACACACCTTCGAGGAGACCGGCGAGTTCGCCTATCACTGTGCACCCCACGAGGCCGTCGGGATGGTCGGGACGATCGTCGTTCAGGAGGGCGGCGCGAGCAGCGGGGGCGGGGAGTCCTCGGGGCCCGCGGTTCCGAACAGCGCGAAGACCCTCGGCGTCGCCACGATGAGTTTTATGCTCTCGACGCTCGGCCTCGCCTACGTCTTCATGAAGTATGGCGGAGACTACGACAACGCACTCGAAGAGTAGTCTCGCAGAGAGAGTCCGAACCGGTCTCGCCCACGCTAACCGGCGATACAATCACACGAATTCTTCTCCACGGCAAACATTCACGCGACCACACGATTGAACAGGACCGGGCCGGTAGCGGGTGCCAATGGGGCTGCATTCCCGATTTCGGCAGCCGGAACACGTCGGCAAGAACCGCTGTCTCGCATGTACGGTGGTCAACGTCGGAATCGCGATCGCGGCGAGCGCTGCGATCGGACTGTGGGTCGCTGGCGCAGGGGTGGCGGTACTCGTGGGCTGTCTCGTCGTCATCTATCTCAGGGGGTATCTCGTACCAGGCACTCCAGCGCTGACCAAGCGCTATCTCCCGGATCGGGTGCTTCGTTGGTTCGGAAAAGCACCGACACAGCCGTCGACCTCCGCGTCCTTTTCACCCGAAGAACTTCTGATAGATGCAGGAGTGATCGGCCCGTGCGAACACGCTGACGATCTCTGTCTCCAGCCCGATTTCCGGGCGGCGTGGCGCGACCGGATCGAGACCGTTCGGGAACGTGACCCGGGATCAAGAGACCTCGAACGCGCGATTGACGACTCTGACGACCGTCTGACGTTCGAGAGGGTCGACAGCAACGTCATCGCGCTTCACGACAACGCAACCGTCGGCCAGTGGAGTTCCGACGCGGCGATCGTCGCTGATGTGGCCGCGACCGACGTCGTTCCGTCGGTCGTTCCCTCCTGGCAGCGACTGACGCCCGTCGAGCGACTCCAGCTCCTCGGTAGCCTCCGGCTGTTCCTCGAAACGTGCCCGGCGTGTGACGGTGCGGTGGAACTGGACGAGGAGGTCGTCGACTCGTGCTGTCGGTCGTACGACGTAGTCCGCGCAGCCTGTCAGGGCTGTGACGCTCGGGTGTTCGAGATCGAGTGGACCTGACCGACTCGCAACGACAAAAGAACTGCCACCCGTCCGCGAAGCCATAGTCCCGAGCGGATTCGAACCGCTGTCATGGGCTCCAAAGGCCCATATGATTGGCCACTACACCACGGGACTTCTCACTACGTTCAAAGTCCCGTGAGGATCGCAAATCCTCCGGATTTGCTCACCACCACGGGACCTCAGCCCGAAGTATCGCCGGATCGCACTTGAACGCTTCGAGACTCGCCCTTATGTGTCTGGGTCACCCGAAGTCGAGCAGACGTGGCCGACGAACGGATGGCGTCCCACGAACCGCCGACGAGATTGGCTGACGGAGCACTCGCTGCGGCCGTTCTCGTCATTGCGATCGTGGTCGTCCGGAACCGCGAGATCGACGTCTCCCTCTCGGTGATCCTGCTCGGTGCTGGATCGACCGTGGGCTTCGAGGTACTCGCCGGTCGCGATCCCGAGCGCGTCCGTCGGCTCTGGGCCCGGCCAGCACTCAGAGCCGTGATCGTCAGCACCGCCCTCTGTCTCGGCGTGTTTGCCGTGGTCGTCTCCGCTGGTTGGCTCGTTATTGCAGGTGCGGCGGCACTCGGCTGTTATTTCGTCGTCCTCGTACTCGCCGCGTCAGGAATCGTCCCACCGCCGGAGACGTGGGCCGACAGACAGTAAGTTCGATTTTGTGCGCGTTTGCGAAAAACTAGTCCGCCGCGCCGGGCTCGGCGTCGAGCAGCGCACAAACGTCCTCGTCGGGGGCGAAGCAGTCGGGACACTGGGGTTCGCGGTCGATGATGGTGTCGAGGCGCTCGGCCACCGTTTCGTCGATCACGCTTTCGAGCTGGCTCGCCTCGGCGCGGAACTCCTCGACGTCGAGCACCTCCACGAGGAACCGCTCGATGATGCAGTACGTCTGGAGGGAATCACGCGCGCGCTCGATCCCTTCGTCGGTCAGCGTGACGCCCTTGTACTTCTCGTGGTCGGCGAGCCCGCGAGATTCGAGCTTCCCGATCATCTCGTTGGCGCTCGCGGGGCTCACGTCGAGAGTATCGGCGAGCCTCCCGGTCGCTGCCGGGCCGTTCTCGACCTGCTGGACGAGATAGATCGCTTTCAGGTACTGCTCGGCCGTGTTCATGGCGACCACCGCCTGTGATCGCCGTGAGCCAGTCGAAGCGGCGCTTCGACACTGTTCACGCGAGCCACCTCCGGCACGGAGCGTGTGCTCGTCGATGCTTCGCTTCGACGGTGTTCATTCGCGTTCCTCCATGAGTTTCGTGACCTCCTCCGCTCCCTCTGCTTCCTCCTCGCGAATCGCCGACAGCGTCCCGACGAGTCGTTCGCGCTCGATGCCGAACTCCACAGTACTGGACTCGATCGCGGCGATGAGATCGTCGTAGAACTTGTAGGCGGTTTCCTCGTTGCAAAGCTGATCGTAGAGCACGCCGTCGGTGTCCCGATCGCGCTCGTAGTGGTCGGCGACGAGTGGTTCGATCTGCTCGAACGGGATCTGCTCGGCGTCGAGTTCGTCGATCAGCCCCGAGAGACGGTCGCGGTGCTCGGCCGATTCCTCGGCGGCGTGCTCCAGTAAGTCCTCGATTGCGGGGTCGAGATCCGCCTCGAACGACTGGTAATGCTGGTGGGCGCGCGCTTCGACGACCTCCTCCAACACGACCCCGATCTGGAGGAGACGGGCGAGCTGGTGGTCCGAGGCCACCGGCTGGCTCACGCTCACGGGGACCACCCGGAAAAGATGCGCTCGAAAACCGATGCCTCGTGGACGTCCATACCGTTGTTCGTGAACGGAAGAACTTAAGCGATTACTCCCGCAGCCGCTCGGCCACGAGGTCATCGAGGTCGTCGCGGAACTCCTCGACGGCGATCTCTTCGAGCACCGGCACGAAGAAGCCCTCGACGAGCATGTTCCGTGCCATGCGTGGCGACACCCCGCGCGAGGTCATGTAGAACAGGTCCTGCTGGTCGACCTGTCCCACGGTGGCGGAGTGGCTCGCCTCGGTGTCGTGGTTGTTGATGATGAGCTTCGGCGAGGCGTCGGCCTCGCTCTCGTCGCTCAGCATCAGGGTGTTCTCGCGCTGGTACGAAGACGTATCCCACGCGTTCGAGCCGACGTCTTGAACGCCCTCGTAGACCGACCGGGCGTCGTCGTCGAGCACGCCACGGGTCACGAGGTCGGCGGTCGTGTGTTCGGCCTCGTGCCAGACCCGCGCGGCGACGTCGAAGTGCTGGTCGTTGTGACCGAAGAACGCGCCGACGATCTGGGACTCCGAGCCCTCGCCCAGAAGTCGGGTCTCGACCGAGGACTTGGTGAGTCGCGAGCCGACGTTCCCTTCGATCCAGTTGATCGTGGCGTGGCTGTCGGCGTGACCGCGCTTGAGGGTGTAGGTGTACGTCTCCTCGTCGACGTTCTGGAGCGAGCCGTACTGGACGTTCGAGTTCTCGCCGGCGTCGATCTCGACGATCCCGGAGTAGTATCGCTCGCCGTCGACGTCCTCGCCCGTCGTCTGACGCTCCAGAATGGTCACCGAACTCGATTGCTCGGTGACGACGAGGGTGTAGTTGAACAGCGACTGGGAGTTCATCCGCGTGCGAACGGTGACGTCCTCGGCATCGACGCCTTCGGGGACGTAGACCACGGTTCCAGTGCTGAAGAGTGCGGTCGAGAGCGCGGTGAGGTAGTTGTCTTCGGGATCGACGACCGAGCCGAAATGCTCCCGAACGAGCTCCTCGCGCTCGTCGAGCGCTTCGGCGATCGACATGACCTCGACCTCGCTGGGCCCGACCTGGTCCTTCTCCTCGGCCGCAGTGAGGGGATCGACGAACCCCTCGAAGTCGAGATCGTAGAGGTTGGTCCAGTTGCGTCCCGGCGTCCGGATGACGTCGGGCATTTCCAGCTCTTCGAGCGTGTCGAGCGCGTCGAGACGTGTCTCCAGCAGCCACTCGGGTTCGTCGAGTCCCTCGGAAATCTGCCTGACCTGCTCCTCCGTGAGGTTTGCGTGTACCTGTGTACTCATTGCGATAATCCGATGGGGAGCTTACCCGAGGCTCCCTTCCATTTCGAGTTCGATCAGCCGGTTGAGCTCGACCGCGTACTCGATGGGTAGTTCTTCGGTGATCGGCTCGATGAACCCGGCAACGATCATCTGCTTTGCGTCGTCGTCGTCCAATCCTCGGGACTGGAGGTAGAACACGTCCTCGTCGCCGATCTTCCCCACAGTAGCCTCGTGGGCGACGTCGACCTTCGACTCCTCGATCTCCATGTACGGCATCGTGTCCGACGTGCTCTCGTTGTCGAACATCAGCGCGTCGCACTCCACGCTCGTGGAGGAGTTCTCTGCGCCGTCGGAGATGTGGACGAGGCCACGGTAGTTCGTGCGGCCGCCGTCCTTGCTGATACTCTTGGATTCGATCGTGGACTTGGTGTCGGGCGCGTTGTGGTAGACCTTCGCGCCGGTGTCGATGTTCTGGCCCTCGCCCGCAAAGGCGATCGTGATGTGGTTGTCCGTCGCGCCGCGGCCCTTGAGAATGGTCGAGGGGTAGAGCATCGTGGCCTTCGAGCCCATCGATCCCGAGATCCACTCCATCGTGCCCTCGCGCTCGCAGATCGCGCGCTTGGTGTTGAGGTTGTAGGTGTTCTTCGACCAGTTCTGCACGGTCGAATACTGGACGTGGGCGTTCTCGCCGACGAACACCTCAACGCCACCCGAATGGAGGTTGAACTCGCTGTACTGCGGGGCCGAACAGCCCTCGATGTAGTGGACTTCCGAGTTCTCCTCGGCGATGATGAGGGTGTGCTCGAACTGGCCCATCCCCTCCGAATTCATCCGGAAGTACGCCTGGATCGGCATCTCGACCGTGACGTCCTCGGGGACGTAGACGAACGAGCCGCCCGACCAGATCGCGCCGTGGAGCGCCGCGAACTTGTTGTCGCTGGCGGGCACGCAGTTCGTCATGAAGTGCTCTTTGACGATCTCCTCGTGCTCTTGGACTGCCTTGTCCATGTCACAGAAGACGACGCCCTTCTCCTCCCAGCGCTCCTGCATGTTCTGGTAGACGATCTCGGACTCGTACTGTGCGCCGACGCCCGAGAGCGCGTTCTTCTCGGCTTCGGGGATGCCGAGCTTGTCGAAGGTGTCCTGGATCTCGTCAGGGAGGTCGGTCCAGTCGTCGACACCGCCGCGGGCGTCGATGTCGGGACGGATGTACGGGACGATCTCGCCGATGTCGACCTCCGAGAGGTCGGGCTGGCCCGGCCAGTCGGTCGGCATCGGCATCGCGTGGAACTGCTGGAGCGCGCGCAGGCGGCGCTCCAGCATCCACTCGGGCTCGTCCTTGTCTTCGGAGATCAGGCGGATCGTCTCCTCGTCGAGATCGCCCTTTTCGGCGCGGAACGCCGAACTCTCCTCTTTTTTGAACTCGAAGCGCGCTTCCGAGTCGGTCTCGCGCAGGTGGTCTTGGTCGGAACTCATGGTGTGTGTTGTAGTGGTCGAAGCCTTATCAGGCTGTCTCGTAGGCTTCCTCGCGGACCCAGTCGTACCCCTCGTCCTCGAGCTTGTGGGCCAGATCCGCGTCGCCGCTTTTGGCGATCTTGCCGTCGAGCATCACGTGGACGTGATCTGGCTCGACGTAGTCGAGGATCCGCTGGTAGTGGGTGATCTGGAGGATGCCCGCGCCCTGCTCGTCGCGGAGCGCGTTGATCCCGTTCGAGACGTCCTGGAGCCGGTCGATGTCGAGCCCGGAGTCGATCTCGTCGAGCACCGCGATCGACGGCTCCAAGATTGCGGCCTGGAGCACCTCGTTCTGCTTTTTCTCGCCGCCCGAGAAGCCCGCGTTGAGGTAGCGCTGGGCGAACTGGGAGTCCATGTCGAGCTGTTCCATCTTCTCGGCCATGATCTCCTGGAACTCCGCGACGCCGACGTCGCCCTCCTCGACATCGCCTTCCATCGGCGAGGTGTCGTAGCCCGCGTCCTCGTCGTCCGCGTCGGCCTCTGCTTCCTCGCCCTCATCGTCCTCGAAGAGCTCCTCGCGCTCTTCGAGCTTGGCGTTCAGGGCAGTCCGAAGGAAGTTCACCATCGTGACGCCCTCGATCTCGGCGGGGTACTGGAAGCCGAGGAAGACGCCGAGCGCCGCGCGCTCGTTGGGTTCGAGATCGAGGAGGTTCACCGTCCGCATGTCCTCGGGGATCTCGATGTCCTCGAACTCGTCTTCGTCGAGATGGACGAGCACTTCGCCGTCGGTGACTTCGTAGGCAGGGTGGCCGGCGATGACCTTCGCGGTCGTCGACTTCCCTGACCCGTTCGGTCCCATCAGTGCGTGGATCTCGCCCGATCGAACTTCGAGATTGACCCCGTCGAGGATCTTCTCGCCGCCCTCCGCGACCTGTGCGTGGAGGTCCCGTAGCTCTAAGCGTGCCATTGTCCTATCGTCCGTCTGTTGGCCCGTCGACCTGATAATGGTTTCCATTCACCGGTAACGATTTTCGATGGGGGAAAATTTGTTTGCCGCGAACGGAACTCACGAGCGAGTATCGCGTTGCAGAATCGGTGGTGAGCGGCCGCCCGCGGAGCGGGGTAGTGCGGTCGGCGGTGTGGTTCGGTGCGGTCCTGGTGGATGAAGGGCGAGTGAGTGAAACGAACGAGGGCTTCGGCGGTGCTGTGTGGAGCGGTTGCGGGGCGGAGAGTGTCAGCAACTGTACCGCGAACGAGGCCACAGGCCGAGTGAGCGGGTGTTTTTGATGAACCTTTTTGCAAGGGGTTGAGCGCGCCGGAGGCGCGCGAACTCGTTCGAGACGGCTTCGCCGTCTCGTGATGTCATCAGAACGCGAAGCGTTCTGATTGCAAGCAAGAAATCGAAGATTTCTTGCACTGACGAAAATCGCGAAGCGATTTTCGAACCACCCCGCAGTAAAAAGGTTCAGGTGAAACTTTGGAGCCCGGTCTGGGTCTGGCCGGATTTGACCTCCTGCCACGAGACGCCGACCGCCTCGATGACGCGCGCGATCGGTCCCTGAAGTGTTTTTTCGAGCATCTTCTCCCAGTTGACCTCGAACTCGTCGGGAATCTGGTCTTCGTACTCGAAACAGATCACGTCGGGCGTGCGCCGGAACTCGGTGTAGAGGGCCTGTTCTTCGGGGCTGAACGTCGACTCGTCGACATCCTCGAAGAAGTCCGGATGGATACGATCGAGATAGAGCCGTTTGGGTTTGCTGCCGCGCTGGAAGTTCGTCCCGAGGAGGAGGTTCGCGTACTTCGCACCGCGGACCTGGGCGGTGTCGGTGTCGTAGTCGTCGAGACGCTTGCCGATCCCACCCGGGATGCCGATCTCGTCGAGCGGAACGGAGCCCTCCGCGCTGAACTCTTCGATCACGTCGTGGACGTAGGTTTCGACCTCGTCGAGGTCCTCGCCGTGGACGATCCGCTCGATCACCTCGTGCTGGACGCGTTTGGTGATCGGTGCGATGTCCGAACGCTTGTACTCGAAGCCCGTGATATCGACGTCGTCGACGTCTTTGCCCTCCTTCCAGATGATGTGGCCGGCGTAGCGTTTCTTCTTGCCGGCCTGGAAAAACCGTCGGTAGAGCTTCTCGAACTCGATCTGGAAACGGTGGTCGTCGGCGTTGAGTGTGTCTCGCGCGAACTCATCGTACGCTTCGTTGATGTGGTCCTCGATATCGAAGGCCTGCTCGATGGCTGCCTCTTTCGTGAGGTCGGCACCAAGCTCTGTCATTACACTGTCGGTATCTCCGTACGTCACCTCGTAGTCCATCTCGTTCGCGGCGCGCTCGGTGAATGAGATGACCTCCCGGTTGGTGGAGGTCACGCCTGCACTCATCGCCCGGTCGTAGAGTCGGAAGCGATCCCAGCCGAACACGCCGTAGAGGCTGTTCATGATGACCTTCACGGCCTGCTGCTGGCGGTCGAATCGCTGGTACTCGCCGGTGCCAGGGGAGTGATCGTCGCGACGAGCTTTCTTCTCCTCGCGTTCGGTGAGGAGCTCGTCCACCATCTCCCGGATCATCCCATCGGGTTCCTTCCGGAAGTGGATTCCAGTGGGTGTCTGGTAGGTCTCGCCGTCGTAAGTATCGGGATCGACCTGGGTTTCGGGCGAGGCGTTGATCGTCACCATCGACATTGGGTATAAACTTTTCAAATCGAGTACAGAAACCATCTCTTTCACGCCGGTGATGGGATCGAACACTGCACCGCCCTCGAAGTCCTCGGTCTCCTGCTGGCCCTTCGAGGGGAGCGCGAACTTGCCGTGGGCCTCGTGGAGGACGTACATGTCGACGGCGTCGCCGGGTGTGGTGGCGTCCTCGAGCTTGCAGCCCACGAAGGTGGCGACTTCCTGCCAGAACGGGATCACGCCCTGCTGGCGGTCGATCTCGACACAGAGCTCCACGTCCCGGAGGTTGTATTCGAGGAGTCGCTCGGGATCGTCCTCCCAGAGATCGCCGATGTCGCCCGGATAGCGTTCCTTGCCGGCGTCGAGTTCGACCTCACCCACGGCGTCCAACCGATAGGAGTCGAGCTCGGTGAACTGGGTGCGCTGGTAGGCGTACAGCAGATCGAACACCACCCGTCCTTTGACGTTCGGCCCCTGCCAGTCCGATCGCCAGACTTCGTTCACCCGTGAGAGGCGATCGGGGTCGAGGTCGTGTTCCTCACAGCCCGCGCCCCCGAGCTCTTCGAGCCGGTCGATGAAGTACGGCGCGTCGAAATCGGTGAAGTTCCAGCCGGTCATGACGTCCGGATCGGTGTCCTCGATGTAGTCGAGAAACGCCGCGAGCATCGCCTCCTCGGTGTCGAATCGGTACACGTCGGCGTCGATCTCGTCGTCCTCGCTGCCACTCTCGCTGCTGTCGCCGCTGCCGCCGTCGATCGCCTCGTACCCCGCGAGCTCCTCGGGCCCCATCTCGCCGCCAGGCGCTTCGTAGAGCCAGACGGCGTACTCGTCGCGGGCGGAGTCGTGACTCGACAGACAGACGATGGTCTCCTCGCCGTCCTCGGGGAACCCCGAGCGGTCGTCGACCTCGATGTCGAAGGTGCAGACCCGGGCTTCGGCTTGCATCTCGATCGGTTCGACCTCGTCGAGGGGAACGACGAGCGCGTCGTCCGTCGCCCGTCGTTCGGGGACCCGAAGACCGCTCGTCACGTCCGTGTCGATCAGGAACCGGTTCGGGAACAGCACGTCGGCCTCGTAGTGATCGAACCGATCCCGAATCTGGCCGACATCGCGCGGGGTCTGGCCGAAGATCTTGGTGAGTGACTCGCCACGAATGCTCTCGTAGGCGTCGCCCTCGACGGCCGACTCCTCCCAACCGGTGATTCGATCGTGATCGAGCCGGTCGTCGTCCTCGTCGAGCGATGCGGTCGGCGCGTAGAAATAGGGCCGAAACCCGTGAACGCGGACGTGTTCGACCTCGTCGTCCGCCGTGCGGCCGAAGACGTGGATGATCGGCGTCTCCTCGTCGCCGCTGCCCTCGATCGTGTAGTCGACCTGGGTCACCGCGATCTCCACAGTACTATCGGCGTCGGGGTAACGCCGTGCGGCGGGGTCGGTGATCTCGGCGTTCGCCCCGCCGTCGCCAGCGACCGCTCGGGCTGCCGTCGCCGCTGCCGACCGATCGCTCCCGCCCGGTGCGACGCTGTCGCCGAGCGTCGCCTGCGTGGTCCCCTCCTCAGTCATGGAGTGTGGTTCGCCCCCGCCGGTAAAAATCCCCGCGGTCGTCGCGTCGAACCCCGGCCTGGCTTGCCGTTTCGGTCGCCGGGCAACGTCGGCCGAATCCGCAAACACTATTGCTTGGCACATGGTACCGCGATACAGCATGTCAAACGCTACCGATCGGCCCGACCCGCCCGCACGGACGGCCGCCGAACCGTCGCCGCCGGCCGGCCTCGAAACCACCGAACGCTACGAGATCGACGACGGCGTCGTGTTCTACGACGCGGCGAATCCGCTCGCGTGGCTCGAAGCGGGCCACGCGCTCCGGCTCGCAGACCAGATCTGAACCGGTACGGAATCCTTTTGCGCGGCGGACCCGGTACTCCGGGCGTGTCAGACGACTCGCCGGGCGATTCGACACTGGACGACGCCGGCGACTCGCTGCCGGGGACGGATCTCGGGTTCGACGTCGGGGCACTCGATGCGGAGCTCGGGCCCGACGATCCGTCGGTTTCGATCCCCGATACGTCGGACGCCGACGCGTCGCCGGAGCTCCTTCAGGCGTTCTGGGGGAGCGTCTTCGCGCTCAAGATCGGCGTGATCGCGGCGACCCTCGGCCTGCTGTTCGGGTTCTTCCAGGGTCGGTGGCGGCTCGCGGGGCTCGGCGTCGCGATCGGACTCGTGGCGTTCGCGAACGGCTATCGGCAGTACCGACGGTATCAAAACCGCTAACCGACCGTGGCCGGTAGAACGAGTATGGACACTGCCCGTATGGACACTACCCGGGACGACCGCGCGCTCGCGCTGCTGCGCGAGATCGACGCCAACGGGCCGTTCGCGGTGCGGACGCTGCTGTCGCGGTACGATCTCTGCGAGAGCGATCTCCACGGACTGTGTGCGGAGCTCCGGGCAGCGGGGTTGCTCGCGGAAGCGGAGGTGGCCGGCGAGCGCGGGTATCGAACCACCGAGCGCGCTCGGAAGGAACTCGAACAGGTCCGGAAAGCGTAGCTCCCCGTCCGTGACGGTGTTACCGACGATCACTTTCACTCCATACTGGGGTGTTTAATAACCACCCACCGGTTAGATCCACGCCAAATGAGGACGAGACGATGACCACGCTCCTCCACGTGAGCGATACCCACCTCGGAAAGCGCCAGTACGGGAGCGATGTTCGGCGGAAGGACTTCGCAGACGCGTTCGAGCAAGCCATCGACATCGCTCTCGGCACACATCCGGAGCACGACAACGACCCGGTCGACGCGGTAATTCACACCGGTGATCTGTTCGATCGGCGGACGCCGCCGCTTCCCGTGGTCAGAAACTGCATCCGAACGCTCCGCAAGCTAGAGGACGGCGAGATTCCGTTTTACGGCATCGTCGGCAACCACGAGCGGAAGATGGACGACCAATGGCTCGACCTCATCGAGGAGACGCGGACTGCGAGCCGTCTCAATCACGTGCCGACGACGGTCGGCGATGTCGCGCTCTACGGTATCGATTCGGTGACGAAGCCAGCGTGGGACGCCACCGAATTCGACCTCGAAGAACCCGACGACGGGGACGCCTTTCGACTGCTCTGTATGCACCAGTTGCTCCACCCTCCGGTGCCCGAAATCATGGCCGACCACGCGACCGCCGAGACTATCGAAAAAGCGGACCTCACAATCGACGCACTCGCACTCGGCGACTACCACGAAGCCGAGGAGGCGGTCGTCGACGGCGTCGATGTCTGGTATCCCGGTTCGACCGAACGCTGTAGCGTGGGCGAGGAGGCCCCCCGGAGCGTGTGTCTGCTTGACATCGAGGACGGAACGCTCAGACGGCGCGCGATCGAACTCGATACCCGGGAGTTCCGGCACGTCGCCATCGAGTTCGGCGAGGACGACGGCTACGGGCACGCAGAGCGCGTCATCGAGCGCCACGACCTCGATGGAGCGGTCGCGCTCGTCGGGCTGCGCGGCGAGCGGAGTTCGGTCACGGCGAGCGCGGTCTACGACCTCGCTACTGAGCGCGGCGCGGCCGTCTGCAAGGTCGACGACGACCGGGGACGCGAGGCGCTCGATGCCGAACACGGCCCGTCGGGAACGGTCAAGCGTCCGGACGAACTCATCGAGGAACGCCTCGCCGAGGCGTCGCTCGGCGGCGTGACGAGAGACGTCGAGGCGCGCGTTCGCGGCGACAACGACCTCGGGACGAGCCACGTGGCCGACTGGGCCGAAGAGCGCATCAGAGAGGCCCAGTCCACGGCATTCGACGACGGCGATTCGAGCGGCGAGACGGAACGTAACGGGGAAGCGGGCGTCGCCGACGCTGACGCCGCTACGGTTGACGACGACACGGTCGCCGACACCGATTCCGGCACCGCCGCCGATGGCGGCGAAGACTCGCGACTCGATTCGTGGACCGGGACGACGGAACACGACGAAAGCGGCGGAAACGAGACGGACGACGGGGAGGGACGACGGTGAAGATCAAGCGCCTGCGTCTGGAGAACGTCCGCAGCTACGACGATCAGACAGTCGAGTTCCCCGACGGCGTCATTCTCGTTCACGGCGAGAACGGCTCGGGAAAGACGTCGCTGTTGATGGGGATCTTCGGCGGACTCTTCCTCTCGAAGATCACGAGCGTGGGGTCGAACAGCTTCACGCTCGAAGACCTCGTGCGCCGCGGCGAGGACAGCGCGTGCGTCGAACTCGTCTTCGAGGTCGGCGGCACTGCGTACACCACGGAGTGGCGGCTCCATCGGACGAGCACAGCTTCGACGGCCGAGCTCACCTCCTCAGCGCTCTCAAATCCAGTCACGGGCGTCCGTGACGTCCGCGCGGCAGTGGTCCAGCTCGTCGGGCTGGACGCCGAGGACTTCGCCAGTTCGGTCTATGTCAAGCAGGGCGAGGTCGACCGCCTCATCGACGACGAGGACCGGACGACGACCATCGATAGCTTACTTGGACTTGACGAGATAGATAACCACACCGAGCGAATGAAACAGGCCCGGCGGGCGGCCGGTCGTGTTCGGGAGGCGAACGCCGAACGGCGGCGTGGACACCAGGAGGACCGCGACGAGTACGACCGCGATGAGGCCGACTTCCAACGAGAGATCACCGCGCTCACCGATGACATCGAGGCGGCGGAGGGGGACGTCGAGACGGCCGAAGAGTATCTCGGCAGACTCAAAGACCACCGACGGGAGAAGACGGCTGCGCTCGACCGCTACGAGGACCTCGTCGAGAAGGCGCGGGCGAAAGCCGAGCAGGTCGAGCGCGTCGAGGCAAAGCGCGGCGAACAGCAGTCGGCCATCGAAGACGCCGAAAGCGCCATCGAGGACGCAGAGGACGAAATCGAGCGTATCGAGGCAGAAATTGCCGACCTCGGCGAGGGGGTCGAGTACGACCTCGGTGACGAGGAAAGCGCCGAAGCGGCACGCGAGGGAGTCACCGCAGCGCTTACCGAGGCGAGCGCCGAGCGCGCCACCGCCGAGAGTAAACTCGAAAGCGCACGCGAAGAACACGAACGGCTCGTCGACGAGCGCGAAGCCGCGACCGAGACGCTCGACGAACTGACTGACGAGCGTGAATCGCTCCGCGAGCGGTACGAATCCATCGAAGAGCGTGCCGAAGCGGCTGAATCGGCCATCGAGGAAGCTATCGGGAAACGAGACCGTCGCGCCGCGTCGTTCCTCCCGAAGCCCGAGGCGGCGGACGTGACCGACGAACACCGCGAGGCGGTCGGGGAGCGTCTCGACACGCTCTGCGAGAAGCGCGAAGCGGCGACGAACGCACTGACCGAGGCACGCACGAAACGGGAGGTGAAGGCGTCGGCGCTTGAGGAGGCGCGTGCGGAACTCGCTGACCTCGAAGAGCGCCTCGATTCACTCGGCGAGCAACGTACAACGATCTGCGAGGAGATCGAGGCAGCGAAAGCCGAGGTGGAAGCCGCCGAGGGCGAACTCGCAGAGAGGGTTGAAAACCTCGCGTCGGACGGTGATGAACTCGGGATCGCCGTGTCCATCGAAAGTCTCGGCGAGGCCAGGAACGACCACCTCCCCGCCCGCCGCGACGAACTCACCGACGCGCTCGGGGACGCAAAGAGCGCGATCGCCGCTCTGAACACGGAGGAACGACAGTACACCGAAGATCTCGACGAGCTACGAAATCTCGGCGAGGGCGGGACGTGTCCGACGTGCGGGCAGGCGGTCTCGGAGGCCCACGTCGAGGACGAAATCGCCGAACTGGAGGACGAGCTCGCGGACATGCGCGAGCGGAAGGCGGCCAAAGAAAGCGAGCGAGAGGCGATCGCCGCGGAACGAGCCGACCTCGACGGACTTCGTGAGCGCATCACCGAAACCATCGAGTACCGCGACGACGCTCTCGAAGCGCGTCGAGAGAAACTCGACGACCTGTGCGAACGCGAGAGCGACATCGATGCCGAGGTCGCCGAGACGAGCGGCGAGGCCGACGCTATGGGAGAAGAGATCGCGCGCATCGAAGGCCAGCTCGACGACTTCGACGAGCGCATCGCCGCGCTCGAAACCGACGAGTCCGAGGCGCGCGAGGGAGTCTCTACCGGCGAAGCCGTGATCGAGGGGTTCGAAACCGTCGCGGAGCGCCGCGAAGCGCTCGAAGTGGCCGAAACGGAGCGCGAGGACGTCGTAGACGACATCAGGGATATCGAGAACGACATCGAAGAGAAACAAAGCGAGGTCGAGTCGCTCGACGGCGCGCTCGACTCTCAACGGGGGACAGTCGAGAACCGCGAAACGGCGCTGGCCGAGGCCCGCGAGCGCGTCGAGGCTGTCGAGGAGGCGAAATCGACGGTCGAGGGGGCCGTCGAGCGCTACGACACCATCGACGACCACGAAGCGACGATCTCTCGGGCGACCCAGCGCATTGCGGGGGCCGAGCGGGCTATCGAGGACTTCAACGAACAGTTGGCAACGCTGGACCGCGAGCTGGCGAAGGTCGAGGAGGAACTCGACGAACACGACGGTCGGGACGAGATCGAGGCGGAGATTCGAGAGACGGAAGCACGCATCGAGAAGCGCGAGGCGACGCGCGAGGAGTACGCCACTCGGGTGCGCCGGCTCCGTGACGAGCGAAGCAAACTCGAAATCGAGCGCGACAACTTAGAACGGCTGAACGAGCGCATCGAACGTTGCGAGCGAAAGGAGCGCTGGGCCGACGACGTCTACCAGGAGATCGAGATGGTGCTCTCGGTGTACCAGCGCGTGAAATCCGAACTCCGTGAAGAGTACCTCGCGTACATCAACGAGTACACGAACGAGGTCTTCGGGAAAATCTACAAGAACACCGGCTACCAGCAGGTCCAGATCGAGGAGATCCACAACGAGCGCCGGGAGACCTACGACTACGCGATTCGGCTGTTGCGCGACGATGGGGCCCGCGAGAACCCGACGAACGCGAGCGGCGGCGAGCGCGCCATCGTCAACCTCGCGCTCCGGGCGGGCATCTATCGGCTCATCGCTGAGATGGGTGGTGGCGACCGGAGTACGCTGCCGCCGTTTATTCTCGACGAGCCGACGACGTTCCTGGACGAAGGCCACGTGGGCCAGCTCGAACGAATGCTCCGGACGCTCGACGACTGGGACGTCCCGCAGGTAATCGTCGTGAGCCACGACGAGCGGTTGATTCACGGTGCGGACCACGAGTGCGCCGTGAGGAAGGACGCCGCGACGAAGACGAGCCGCGCCGAGATGCACGTCGCGGGTCAGTCTCGGGGCGCTGATGGCGGGGATGTCGGCGTCGCATCGGGAGGTGACGACTGAGTGGACCGGAACGCGTTCGGTGTCGTCAGACAGCTGTTCGAGCACATCGATGAGAGCGTGCCGGGCGAGCCGGTCTCTCAGACGGAGTACGCCCGTCGCCTGTTTTCCTTGCTCGGGCGTGACGGCGGGCAGGTGGAGGCACTTGGCGAAGTGGACTGTATGAAGACGCGGACGACCGACCTCGGCACGTGGAGCGAGGATCCGTGGGCCGAGCACACGTACGGTCTCGACGCCAGCACCACCCGGCCGATGGAGTACAACAACGGGCTCGTCGTCGATACCGCGAACGCGAAACTCGGCGTCTCGGGTGCGAGCGGCGACCGTGCGCTCGAACGGGCGGGAACGATACGCTCGGTCGTGTACTTCGACGACGATGAGAGTCGCTTTTTCACCAGCGCGTTCGAGGACGGGAGCGGGTACGTCGACGGCGAAGTGCTCGCCGTCCCCGGAACCGCCGACCGAGCGGCAGACGTCACGCGGTGGATATCGACGGCAGCACAGCGCCTCGCCGAGGGCCGACACGCCCTCGAACACGCGGAGACCATCGATGGAGCGTTGTTCATCGATGGGTCGACCTATCCGCTGGGTGTCCTCTACTGGCTCATGCTCGAAACCGTCGACCGGATGCCGGTGCCGGACACGTGGGAGAAACCACGAGAGATCGTCGCAAACTATGTCGACCTAGTCGACGCCCTCTACGAGAAGGACCTGCCGGTGCTCGGAGTCGTGAAGACCTCGATGACCGGCCAGGTTCTCGACGCGCTCGAAGCGAAGATCGACCGTCACGATCTCACCGACGAAGACGGGCACACGCTCGACGTCCCGTGGCGACGCGACCACCAGTTCGTCGGCGAGGTGCTGCGCGACGGGAGCCTGAACCACCTGACGTACACCTCGTGGCTCGTCCACGAGCAGAGCATCGATGGCCGGCCGTTCGAGATGTTCTCGACAGTCGCAGACCAGTTGAGACACGGCGACCCAGCCGACTACCGCCGTGCGTTCTTTTACGTCCGCCTGCCGAAGACGGGTGGCGTGTTTCGCGTCGAGACTCCGCTGCTGATGCTCGAAGACGACGAGCGCCGCGGGGCAATCCAGCGAAAGGCGCTGAAGGAGATCGCCCGGAGCAGGGACGTTCCCCAAGCGGTCAAGCGTGCTGACCGCATCGCCCGCATCAGTCCTGACAACCGCGAGACGATCCGTGAATTCATCACGTCAGCCGAGAGCTACCACGATTACAACGAGGATGGCCGCTGGAAGGACATCGAGGACCCGAATGAGGTAACCCAATGAGCGACAATCCACTTGAGGACGACCCCTTCGAAACGGACGACGACCGCACCGACGACACTACTGGAACCGATATCAACGACGGGACGGACGCGACCGGAACCGTCGACGACTCGGAGGAGGACAGCGAGCAGGCTGGGACGGTGCTGTCCGAACAGCGTGTCCCGAACTCGGCCACCGATCTCGGTTCCCGTGAGATGGGCCACGTGCTCGCGAGCGAGACAATCCACGTTAGCCGGGACGAGTACACGGTCAACGCCTACGTCGCCACCGAGCGCCGTGATCGAGTGCGGGTCGGCGATTACGTTCAGATTCCGTATCCCGACAGCGAGGACGTCCTGTTCGCCGTTGTCGACGGGTTGCGCTACGAGCCATACACCGACCTCGACGATCGCTCTGACACGCACAACCTGATCAACCGCGAATCCGCGCTCGACGAGTCCGAGTTCGTGCTGGTCGCCGAACTCGAACCGATCACGATCCTCTCCGTCGATGGCGACGCCGAGGATGCGGGCGAACAGCATAAAGAGAGCAGCGAGGCGCTCTCACGGGGTATCGTCAACAAAGTCCCGAAGCCGAACACGGGCGTCGAACTCACCGAAGACGAAGCCTACCTGCGCGAGGGGCTGAACATCCCACACTCGGGCGTCTTCTGTGGGTATCTCTCGGTCGGCGGCAGCGCGATGGAAGTGAACGATGAGCCGTTCCCTTACTACCTCGCCAACCCAGGCATCGGTCTCGATGGGGAAATTGAGCCGGGCGAACCGGCTGTCTTTCGACACGCGCTCGTCGCCGGATCGACCGGAAAGGGGAAGACCCACTTCGCAAAGAACCTCCTCCGGCAATTCATGGGAGAGAAACGCTATCCGATAGAGAACCACGAAACCGGCGAGCTCGAACGAAGTCGGCTGAACGTCGTCGTCTTCGACCCCGAGAACGAATACTGGCAGATGCGCGAGGACGGCGACCTGCCCGACGGGGCACGACAGCGACTCGAACGGAAGGGCATCGAGGTCGGCGGCGTCGATGATTTGGAGGTGTTCGTGCCCGACGTGGCGAACACGACCGCCCCGGCAACGGGCCAGAGTCGATCGTTTTCGATCCCCTTCTCGCTGGTGCGCTCGCGGCCGGAGCTATTGATGCCATACGAACCAACCCCTGTAACCCGCGGCGCGCTCGAAGGCTGTCTCTCCTCGTACTTCGAACAAGAGGGTGGGACACCGACCTACGAACGATTCAGGAACTATCTTGACGCAAACGTCGACGAAAATAGTTCACTCAGGCAACAGCACGAGATCGCCGATGGGACCTGGAGCGCGGTCATGCGTCGGGTGAAGGGTGGAGACGGAGCCTTCGGTGATGTGTTCGATGGTGGGGGCGGCGGAAGCACCGGCGCGAACCCGCTCAACGAGATCTCGGGCGAGCTGTTCCGCGAGGGACAGGTGACGGTGATTCCGACCGGCCACCTGCGTGGCGGGAAAGAAGAACTCGTCGTGCTCTCGGCCCTTTCTTACGTCATCGAGAATAAGATATCCGATCACGATGTCGATAGCCACGTCAAAGACACGCCGCTGCTTCTGAGCGTCGACGAGGCGCACAACTACCTCTCGGGAGCGAAGACGCTGCGTGGGAAGTATATCATCGAGAGAGCGCGTGAGGCGGCCAAGCAGGGCCGAAAGGACAAACTCGGATTGTTGATGATTACCCAGAACCCCGAGGACATCGACGACGAGGTTCTCAAGCAGACGAACACGAACGTCTTCCTCGGTCTCCGCGACGAGGTGGTTGAGAAAGTGCCGTCCGTACCTGCGGAGTTCAAGCGCGATATCCCGAAGTTCAGCAAGGGACAGGCGGTCGTCAAGGCACCGGACGTCGAGGCGGTAGAGGTCATTGGTCTACCGTACTGCGTGACGAAACACGGCAAGCATGACAACTGAGACGATAAAACCGATCGTCCCGTTCATTGTCCGGTTTCGACCGTCTCGGTTCACTGGACCCGAAGTCTCTTATGAACCAGCGCCCTATCGCTGGCAATGACCGATACGGTGGACGACGTGGAGCAACCGTACGATACAGACGCCTCACACCAGGAGAAGATCGATTCGCTCGAAGACCGCATCGACATCCTCGACGCCCAGAACGAGGAGATGCGCGACAAGCTGCTCGACGCGAACGCCGAGAACAACAAGTACCAGCAGAAGCTCGAACGGCTCAACCACGAGAACAAGAAGCTGAAGCAGTCGCCGCTGTTCGTCGCCACAGTCCAGGAAGTCGCCGAGGACGGCATCATCATCAAACAGCACGGCAACAACCAGGAGGCGCTCACCGAGGTCACCGACGAGCTCCACGAGAAGCTCGAACCGGGCTCCCGTGTCGCGGTCAACAACTCCCTTTCCGTGGTCACCGACCTCTCGGACGAGACCGACGTCCGGGCGCGGGTGATGGAAGTCGAGGAGAGTCCCGGTGTCGACTACGACGACATCGGCGGCCTCGCGGAACAGATGAACGAAGTGCGGGAGACCGTCGAGCTCCCGCTCGAGAGCCCGGAGATGTTCGACGACGTCGGCATCCAGCCCCCATCGGGTGTGCTGCTCCACGGGCCACCCGGCACGGGCAAAACGATGCTCGCGAAGGCGGTCGCGAACCAGACCGACGCGACGTTCATCAAGATGGCTGGCTCGGAGCTCGTCCACAAGTTCATCGGTGAGGGCGCGAAGCTCGTCCGGGACCTCTTCGAGGTCGCCCGTGAACACGAGCCCGCGGTGATTTTCATCGACGAGATCGACGCGATCGCCTCGAAACGCACCGACTCCAAAACGTCGGGCGACGCCGAGGTCCAGCGCACGATGATGCAGCTCCTCTCCGAGATGGACGGGTTCGAGGAGCGCGGCGAGATCCGGATCATCGCCGCCACCAACCGCTTCGACATGCTCGATCGCGCCATCCTCCGGCCCGGCCGGTTCGACCGGCTCATCGAGGTTCCCAAACCCGACGCCGAGGGTCGCGAGAAGATCTTCGCGATCCACACCCAGGAGATGAACCTCGCCGACGATGTCGAGTTCTCGGAGCTCGCGGCGGACGCGACCGACGCCAGCGGCGCGGACATCAAGGCGGTCTGTACCGAGGCCGGGATGTTCGCCATCCGCGACGAGCGCACCGAGGTCCGGATGACCGACTTCGACGAGGCGTGGGAGAAGATCGAGGCCGACGAGGAGGCGACCGGCGACGTGACCAAAACCTTCGCCTAAACAACGTTTTTACGTCGTCGGGTGGCCTCCCTCCGGTCGGCCACCACTCTCTGCTCACGGGTGCGGAGCACCCGTTCGCACGGTACGAGGGACGCTTCGCGCCCCTCGCTATCGCCGGCGCTTCGCGCCGGCTGTAAGAGGTTCCTTCGGAACCTCTCTACTCGCAAAAACGTTGATGAAAAACTCCCGCGAGCGCCCGCTGGGCGCTCGCGGTGAGAACACTGGCGCTCTCCGCGACCGCAACCGCACCGCCACGCAACCGCCGACCGCAACCGCCACGCAACCGCCGACCGCCACGCAACCGCCGACCGCCACGCAACCGCCGACCGCAACCGCACCGCCGAAGCCCTCGTTCGCTTCGCTCACTCGCCCTTCATCCACCAGGTCCGCACCGTAATACCACAACATCCGCAGCACGATTCGTCGGAGTCGGGGTCATTCCGACGGAAGCTGTGGTCGGTAGAACTGAGGCGCGTGGTGGCCGTACACGGCGTATCGAGGTCGAAATTGGACCGTATTTAGCGGCAGGCTCCGCCAACATCTCACACAAGCAAGTATTAATCTTTATACCCACGCTGATCCCCGGTATATGTCATGCGCAGACTCGGCCGGCACGTCGCCGACGCCTACCGCAACCTCCGCCACGGTGGGCCCGACGTCATCCGGGAGTTTCTTTCGCGGGCGTACTTCGGAACGGTCCCCTCCGTCGATCCCGATCCTGTCTACGCCGAGGACTGGGACCTCCTGATCGTGCTCGACGCCTGCCGGGCCGACCTCTTCGACGAAGTCGTGGCCGACGGCAGCTACGAGGGTCTCTACGGCGGCGAATCCCGCATCTCGGCCGGCAGCACCTCGACCGAGTGGATCGAAGGCGTCTTCGGTGACGCCGACCCCGACGACCTCCGCGATACGGCGTACATCACGGGCAACCCCTACTCCGAATCCCATCTCGACGAGGAGTCGTTCGGCCTCGTCGACGAAGTCTGGCGGTACGCGTGGGACGACGAACTGGGAACGATCCCCGCACGACCGCTGACCGACCGCACCATCGCCGTCGGCCGCGAGCGCTCGTTCGATAGGATGGTCGTCCACTACATGCAGCCACACTTCCCCTCGATCCCCGACGGCGACCGCGATACGGGCGTCACCCTCGACGAGTTCGGTGACGAATCGATGTCGGTCTGGGAGGAGCTTCGCTTCGGCCAGCGGACCGAGAGCGAGGTCTGGGAGAGCTATCGCGCGAACCTCGAATACGTGCTCGGCGAGGTGCAGCTCCTGCTCGATCACGTCGACGCCGACCGGGTGGTCGTGACGGCGGACCACGGCAACGCCGTTGGCGAGGCGGGACTGTACGGCCACGCCGAGGGCGTCGCGCTCCCCTGCCTCCGAGAAGTGCCGTGGTGTAAAACCACCGCGACCGATCGCCGGGTCCACGAACCCGCCCAGTACGACGCTACCGCGACCAGCGGCACGACCGCCGCACGGCTCAAGTCGCTTGGCTACGCCTGAACGTTTTTACTGCGGGGGTTCGCGCCCTTCGGGCGCTCAACCCCTTGCAAAAACGTTCACCGGAGCGGCGAAGCCGCTCCGAGCCCTCGTTCGCTTCGCTCACGAGGACATGAAAAACTCCCGCTCGCTCCCTACGGTCGCTCGCGGTGAACCGCGCTCGTTCCACTCGCGCGGACGCTATCTCCCACACAGCTGACCGCAGCCGCGCCGCCGAAGCCCTCGGTCACTCACTCCGTTCGTTCCCTCGCCCTTCATCCACCAGGAGAGCGAAATCCCCCTGAAGCACCCACCTCCTGACCCACCGCTCGCCCACCGACCACTGACCCGACTCCGGAAAGTCCTTGACCGGCGGGAGCGCCACTTCGGACAGTAGCCGTGCCCTCGAAACCGAATCTCCTCGTGCTCTGTGTCGACTGTCTCCGCGAGGACTGTCTCGCGTCGAGCGCGTCCGACACACCGTTTTTGGACGATTTCAGAGCATCGGGACTCGCCTGCGAGCAGCTCTTTGCGACCGCGACCACCACGACGCCCGCGGTTGCGAGCCTCCTCACGGGCTCGTACTCCGAGCGCAACGGCGTCCACTCGCTCCAGCACGGCCGGCTCGATCCCGAGGTCCCGACGCTCCCCGGAATCCTCGGCGAGCACGGCTGGCACACCGAAGCCCTCGCCACCGGCCCGCTGGTCGCCGAGACCGGCCTCGATCGCGGGTTCGACGTCTACCGCCACCGCGAAGAGGACGAGTCGCTGTTCGGCGACTGGCGCGAGACTGCCCACGACCGCCTCGCATCGCTGTCGGAACCGTTCGCGGCGTTCGTCCACTGCTGGGAGCTCCACGAGGACATCGACGTGCCAGCCGCGTACGACGAGCCGGCCTACGGCGACACCGACTACACCCGCGCACTCAGCGCGCTCGATCGGGAACTCCGTGATCTGGTCGAGACGCTCCCCGAGAACACCCTCGTCGCGATCCACGGCGACCACGGCGAGAGCATCACCCACCGCCACAACCCGCTGCGGCTCCTCGGAAAGAGCGTCCGCGACGCCATCCGATACTACGGCGGCGTCGACACCCGCACCATGGTCGGCCGACTGAACCGTGCGCTCGACGGGCTCGGCCCCGACATCGATGACCACTTCCTCGAAAACGGCCACGGCGAGAACGTTTTCGACTTCACGACCAACGTTCCCTTCCTCCTCGCTGGGCCGGGAATCGACCCCGCGACGATCACCGCTCAAACCCGCCAAATCGACGTACTCCCGACGCTGCTCGCGGCGCTCGACATCGATGTCGATGCCGGAACGGACGCCGAAATGGACGGCGATGCGCTCCTGCCGGCGGACGACGTCACCGACCGGCCAGCGTACATTCGAGCGTGCGGTGCGTCACTCCACCGCACGCGCAACTGGGCGCGCGCGATCCGTCACGACGGCGCGAAGTACATCGAGTATCCCGACCGCGAGTGGTCCGCGGAATGCTACGATCTCGACGCCGATCCCCAGGAACTCGCCTCGATCGAGGCCGACCGGCTCGCGGCGCGGCTGCAACGTCACCTTCCAACCGAAGAGCTCGGCGACGCCGAACGACTCGACATCGACGCCCGGCTTCGAGATCTCGGCTATCTCTAAGCTGGCCGGCCCACGATCGACGCACCACGGATCTTGATCGTCGCCGCCGCGGCGGCTCCCAGGCTGTTGGTCAGGAAGAACCCGCCGACGCTGTGAATCGTCACCGCCGCGGTCGCGATCGTCGGGCTCACGCTCGTCACGAGCACCAGGAGGGTGATGTTGACCGTCTCGATCCCGCCGAGCCCGCCGGGTGTCGGGACGATGCTCGCGGTGGTCCCGATCGGGACGACGAAAAACGGGATGTAGATCGGCACCGACGCGCCGACAGCGAGCAGCGCGACCCAGAGCCCGAGCGCCTGGCACGCCCAGCCGGTCGCCGAAAAGGCGAGCGCGGCCGCCACCCGCCGCCGATCGCCCGCGACGCGCTCGACCGCCTCGACGAAGTTCCCGATCCGGGTTGCGATTTCGTCCGGTTCGAGGGGATCACCTGGAAGCACGCCCGAGATCCGCCGGATCACCGGCGTCAGGCCGCTCACGAGCCGGCGCTGGAGCGCGACGCGCCGCCGCCACGCAAGCGCGGCGAGGAGGGGAAGACCGACCGCCGCCACGATCACGCTGGCGACCAACACTGCGAGCCCATCGCTGAGCGCGACCGCAGTGGCGTAGTAGCCGACCCCGACGACCGCAAAGGACAGCGAGGGAACGAAGTTGAGCGCGTCGAGGCTCGCGATGGAGGCGAGCGCGGTCTCGAACTCCGTGTCGGAGATGTCGGTCAGCAGCCACGCCGTGACTGGCTCGCTGCTCGCCTGACCGAACGGCACCACGTGGTTGATGAACGCCGCAGCGGCGGTGACGAGCACCGAATCGAACGACGAGAGATCGACGCCGAGCGCCGCGAGGATACACCGAAGAGCGAGCCCCCACGCGAGGAGCCACGCCACGATCGTCGCGGCGACGACACCGACGAGCGGGAGACTGGCGCGCGCGAGCGCCGCGAGCACGTCCTCGACGCCGACGAACCAGAACAGCGCGACGAACACGACGCCGGCGGCGGCGAACCCGACGAGCACCGACGAGAGCTTTCCGCGACGCATATCAGTCCCACACGGGGGGAGCGCTTGAACCCGGCGGAACCGCTCCGTGACTCGGGGATCGTCCTTCGTTCCGAGACCGGGTCGGCGATATACTTATCCCGTCGACCCCCAACCGTGGCGTATGCGCGAGGGGTTCCGACCGATCGTTCTCGTCGCTGCCGTGGTGCTCGCGGGCTGTCTCGGCGGGGCGACGGGCGGAGCTCCCTCGGACACTGCGCTCTCGTTCGCCACGGCCGACGACGCCGGTCTCGACTACGAGACGACGGATTCGGGCCTCGGCAACGGCAACGACAGCGTCTACGCCGCGGACTACGACAACGATCTCCAGACCGATCTCCTCGCCATCGGCGGTGACGACCCCACGCTGTTCCACAACACCGGCGGCGCGTTCGAGCGATCGGAGGCACTCCCCACGATACCGGGCCACGTCCAGAGCGCGCTCTTCTTCGATCGTGACGTCGACGGCTGGCAGGACCTCCTCGTGCTCCGGCGGAACGCCACACCGGTCTTCCTCGAAAACCGCGAGGGCGAGTTCCACCGAGCCGACGTGGGACTCGACGACGAGCTCGCGATCCCGGTGAGTGCAAGCGCCGGCGACTACACCGGCGACGGCTGTCCCGACCTCTTCGTCGCCCAGTACGGCGACTGGGAGAACACCACCCCGAGCGCGTGGAACGCGCCGACCACGCTCATCGAGGAGGACAACGGCAACCCGAACCTGCTCTACCGCGGGACCTGCGCGGACGCCACGAACGGAAGCGGCGGGTTCGAGCGCGCTACTGACGCCGGGATCGAAGGGGCACACTGGAGCCTCGCGACCAGCTTTGTCGACCTCAACGGCGACGGTCGATCCGACATCCACGTCGCGAACGACTACTACAACGACACGATCTACTACAACGAGGGCGATGGCACGTTCGAAAAGCGAGTCCTCGGCGAGCAGACCGATCGAAACGGGATGTCCTCCGAGACGGCGGATCTCGACGGCGACGGCCAGCTCGACCTGTTCGTCACCAACATCTACTTCCCCGAGAACACGAGCGCGCTGTCCGAACAGGAGCGCGAGCTGTTCGAGAGCTTCGTCGAGAATCGGCTCGGCAAGCGGATGCGGGGCAACAACGTGCTGCTCGGAGCAAACGAGACGAACAGTACCGACGGGACGGATGGAGCGAACAACGCCGGCAGCACCAGCAGCGCCGGCGACGCCAACAGCACCAGCGTCGGCGACGCCAACAGCACCAACGCCAGCGACACGGGGTTCACCTACGCCGGCGAGCGTCTCGGCCTACACCGCGGCGGCTGGGGCTGGGCGGCCGCGATCACCGACTTCGACAGCGATGGCGAACAGGACGTGTTCCACACCACCCAGACCGTCATCGCATTCAACGACTCCGAGCCACGGTACCCGACCCCGATGACGTGGGTCCAACACGACGGCGACTTCTACCGCCAGAGCGCGACCGGTATCGGGTTCGAATCGACCAACGGCCGCGGAGTCGCCCATCTCGACTACGATCGCTCCGGGACCGCTGACCTCGCGCTGGCGACCTACGACGATCGCCACCGGCTCTACCAAAACAACGCCTCGCAGGGTAACAGCCTCCAGGTTCGCGTGCAGTCGGGAAGCCTGAACCACACCTCGCTCGGCGCGCGAGTGTCCGCCACTACTGGCAACGACACCCAGCTCCGGGTGAACACTGCAAAAGCCGACTATCAGTCCCAGGACACCCGCTTCCTCCACTTCGGGCTCGGTGAGAGCGAGTCGGTCTCGAAACTTCGGGTGGTGTGGCCCGACGGCACGGAGCGCGTCCTCGAAAACGTCTCGGCAGGACAGCGAATCGTGGTGACGCCAGGCGGCATCGCCGACCACGCCAGCTATCGGAACGCCACGGGCTGAGGATCCTCGCGTCTGCTACTGACGGTCGTACCGCTGAGCGTCACTCCCGATCGGGTCGCGGCCCCGGCAGCGCCCGCAACGAGCGCGGCGGGATCAGGTAGGTCGCCCGGCGTTCGACGTCGAGGAAGTCGACGATTCCACTGTGGTGGGCGTCCGCGCCGCCGAGATCGTCCATCGCTTTGCGCGCCTCGATGAAGCTCTCCATCCCGCGCTGGATCGAGTTGAAGTTCATCCCGGCGTCGTAATCGGGCGACGTCCCGACCCCCTCCGACCGCCGGAGGATCTGGGGGTCGAAGTCGTCGTCGCGCGCCCGTGCAGTCTTCTGTGCGTGGCCCAACCGGCCGTGGTCGTCGGCCTCGCCCTCCAGATCCTCGGCCATCTCCTCGGTGACGCCGCTCTGACCGCCGAGGTTCTCGCCGGTTTCGCCGACTTCCTCCGCGGTGTGTGCGGTGCTGAACATCTGAGTTACGCGGGCGTCGGCGTCGAGGTCGTACCACGCGTCGAGGTCGATCCCCAGCCGCGAGGAGAGCTGGGTGGTGCCGCTGGCGAACGGTCCTTCTCGAACGGTCACGCGATCCTCGGCGGGGTTGGTGTCCTGATAGCCCGACTTGTACCCCATCGAGAGCGGGGCATCGTCGTCGATCGCGTCGTGATCGATCTTCTCGGCGGGCAGTCCCCGCCCGACGACGCCGGTACGGCGATCGACCACCGAGAACACATCGCCGATCCCCGCCTCCATCTCGATTCCGTTGAGCGTGTCCTGCTCGCCAAACAGCGCCTCCTCGACCGCGAGCGGGATCGAGCCGTAGTCGCTGTTCAGGGTCAAGAGTGCGTCGGCGTCGTCGGCACGGTCGGTCGGCTCGTCGAGTTCGTCGAGCACGGCCGTCGGCGTCGGAAGATCGATGTCGTCAGGCAGCGACGCGTCGAACCGGGCGAAGTACGCGGGCGCGTACCCGAACATGAACAGGAGGCCGTCGTTGAACGTCGCGCCGGCTTCGCCGCCGGTGCCGCGCTCGAAGGCTCGTTCCACGGTCGAAAAAGCGCTCTCGACGGTCTCGCGCTCGTCGTTCGTCGGCGGCACCGACCCGGTGTACGAAAGCGAGAGCAGCACCTGGTGGCGCGGGAGAACGGTGTCGCCGTTGGCATCCGTGACGAGGAATTCGTTCCACGCGTGCTGTCGCTCGGGGAGCGACGCGAGGTCCTCGGGGCCGTGGGGAAACTCGGGCTCACTCGACGAATCGGCGTTCGCCTCCATATCGAGACACGCCGACAGCGCGCTCGCGCCACCGATCGCCACCGCGCTTTTTACGAACGCACGGCGATCGATCGGCTGGGGAGGATCCGATGGCACGGCCGGGCCAACGGTGTCGGAACGGAAAGCTGTGTCGTCGTGTGACAAATTCGCCAACAGCGGTCGCGATTGTCGGGACGACCGCGGCCGGCTGGCAGTCTCGGCCGGCGATGGCGCTACGCCGGGAGCGTTTCGGCGAGCGTATCGACGAACGCCGCCGACCGTTCGACGTGCGGGAGGAGTTTGGCGTCGTCGAACACCACCAATCGGGCGTCGGCGGCGTCGGCGATCTCTCGACCGCGTTCGAGTCCGGGGAGGTCGGCGTCGCGGCCCCAGACGATCGTCGAGGGGATGTCGAGTGCGGCGAGTCGATCGTCGAGATCGACGTCGGGATCGAGAAACCCGCTCACGAACGAGGCGGGAGCGAACCGCGCGCCCGGCTGGTGGGTCGTCCGCCAGCGATAGTCGATGTACTCCTCGGTGAGGATCGACGGATCGGCGATGGCGTGATCGCGCTCGAAGTACCGGAGCGAGGGTTTGCTGGTGAGGAGGTTGAACAGCGCCTCGCCCACGAACGGCGCACGGAGCAGCGAGCGGAGCCACACCCGGCGCTCGGGCATCGTTTCGGCGGTCGGACAGACGAGGACGAGTTCGGTGAAGCCGGCGTCCTCGGCGGCGGTCGCGGCATACGCACCTGATAGCGACGACGCGACACAGATCGCGTCCTCGGTGAGATCGCTGGCGAACTCGGTCACGAACGTGGTGTAGAGCGACGCGGAGTACACGAGAGGCGGCCGATCCGAGCGTCCGAACCCCGGAAGATCGGGCGCGATCACGTGGTACTCGGCAGCGAGCTCCTCGAAGACCCGCTCGAACTCCCGGCTCGATCCGGCAGCGTTGATTCCGTGGAGGAGCAGACAGTCGGGGTCGTCCGGATCGCCCGCCTCGGTGTAGGTGATATCGAACCCGCGCCAGCGGTACGTGTGCTGGGTACCGGCAAGCGCGTGATCGAGCACGCCCGCACGACCGGTCAATGCACGATTGGTCACGGCGACGAATCCCGCGCCAGCGAGGGCACCGACGGCGGCGCGAAGCTTCATGTGGATGCCAACGGGCAACCACGGTTTATACGTGGTGATGGTCTCCGACCGGCAGCGACCGGCGAACGGCCACAACGATTATGAGAGGGGGCATACATCCTCCGACGAACCGATGTCGAAAAGCGATCGCTGCTGTATCGTGTGTTGAAGACGATGGATCTCAATCGTTAATCTCTATGACGAATTATTTATATAGTGTTGTTCAGTTAATCTACGCGAAAGTGGACGGAGATACGACATGCCAGAAACGCCAACCATCGAAGCCGAGGCCACGACAGAGGAAAACGCCAGCGAGTTCGTGACGGGATCGGCGGCGCGCGTCGCCGTGCTCGAACGGCTGGTCGAGGGACCCGCGGCCCCCGACGAGATCGCTGCCGAGCGATCCGTCAGTGCCGCCAGCGCAAAGGACGCAGCGGCGGAGCTCCGGGAACGTGAACTCGTCGAGCTCCTCGTTACCGACGACGAGCGCGTGTACGGGCTCACCGCGAAGGGCGAGCGAACCCTGTTCTTCCTCGAAACGGAGGGGAAGGTCTAGCGACCGTTCGGACCGCTTCGAGGGGGACGGATGCAGTCCGCAAGTCTCGGAGGGGTTTTTGCGAAACAACCAACCAGCGAAACACTGATGCCACGCAATGATAGCGGATGCGGCCGGAGGGGTAGCGAGACGGGAAGCGACTTCGCCATCGATCGGCGTTCGTGTCTGAAAGCCGCGGGGATCGCCGCCGGTTCAGCCGCGCTGTTTTCGGGATCGGCGAGCGCCGCGGAACACCGGGGGATCCGGTTCAAACGAACCGTAAACATGGTCGAGGACGCCGGCTGCGATCCGACCGGCACGGAGCCGTGTGACGAGCAGTTGCGAGCGGCGGCCGACGACTACACGCTCCTGAAGTTCCCGGCTGGAACCTACAAGTTCACCGAGAAGAACGTCGTGCTCGACACCACGAACCTGGGGTTCCGCGGCGAGGGTGACGTTCGCTTCGCGGTTCCCGAGGGGTACAACGAGAAACTGCTCGTCGCCGACCGTGGAACCGGGCTGCTGTTCGAGAACATCGACATCGATCAGCGAGCCCACGGAGCGACGCCGGGACTCCATCTCGGGGCGGCCGACGATCTCCAAATTCACGACGTCGAGTACATCGGCCAGGGTATCCACTTCGACAGCGAACCGCGCAGCGAGGGCGGCGGGAACCCGGCGGTCACGAACGCGCTCTCGCCCATCGTTCGTTCGGCGGACGGCACCGGTGTCGTCGAGAACGTGACGGTGAACGACGCCGGTCTGATGGGAGCGTACAACCGCGGTGAAGGACGCGTCGGCGTCTGGATCGGGATGAGCACCAGGGGAACCATCACACTCCGGGGTTGTCACATCGAAGGAGTCCCGAACAACGGCCTCTACTGCAGTCGAACCTACGGTGTCGTCCGTGTCGAAGGCGGAACCTTCAGGAACAACGACATCTCACAGGTCCGGATCGGCAGCGAGGGGAGCTACGTCGATGGAGCGACCATCGAGGTCGACGCTGGGGCGAGTAGCAGCCCCAATCCGGGGCAGATGCTCAACGGACGCGGGGTCCGCTTCGAGGTCGGCTCGCTCGACACCGCCGGACCGGAGGTCCGAAACTGTGACATTACGATTGCCGACGCCTCCCACTCCGGTGGCGGAGTGGTCGCGTCGGGCGATATCGGGCGGTTCGACGTTCGGAACACCCGTATCAAGGTCGATGTCGACGGCGTTCGCGGTGTGCTCGCGAAGGATCCGACCGGCGGAGCCTACAACACCGGTACACCGTACGACGGCACGCTGCGGAACGTCAGCGTCACCGGAAGTGCGGGCGGGACATCGGCAATCGAGCTGCGCCAGCGCTCCGGATCGGTGATCGAAGGGTGTTGCCTCCAGGTTTCAGGAGCCGATCGGAATGGTGTCACAGTGGTCGATTCGGACGACTGTGTCCTCCGGAACGGAACGATCGACGTGACGGGCGAGTCAGTTGTCCGCGAGAACGCATCGGTCGCCGTCAGCGGGATCGGCGATAGCGGCACCTGCCCGGCTCCGAGCGGTGCGTCGCCATCCCAGCCGCAGCCAGAGCCCGAACCACAACCAGAATCGTCGGAACCGGGTCCGGACGCGGACGTCCTGACGATCGAGGGCGCATCGGGGGCGGACTACGAGCTCGCGGCGAGCGAGGGTCTGGCGAAAACCACCACGATGGACGGAGCGACGATCGATCCGAACGACACCATCGACGGGGCGACCGCGACCGGCCAGGTCGGTGGCAGCGGCCGAGACAGCTTCGCCATCGGCGGTGAGATNCCACCACGATGGACGGAGCGACGATCGATCCGAACGACACCATCGACGGGGCGACCGCGACCGGCCAGGTCGGTGGCAGCGGCCGAGACAGCTTCGCCATCGGCGGTGAGATCACTAAACTGGTTCTCGACGGCGGCGCGAACCTCTACTACAACGGCGAGAACGTCGATCCCGCCGAGTACCTTCCCAACACCCTCTCCGTCGAGAGNCTGGTTCTCGACGGCGGCGCGAACCTCTACTACAACGGCGAGAACGTCGATCCCGCCGAGTACCTTCCCAACACCCTCTCCGTCGAGAGTGACACTCACGCCGAGTTCGAGTTCACCGCCTCCGACGGCGTCGTCAAAAGCGCCGTCATGGGTGCGGCCGACCCCAACGACTCCGTCTCCGGCCGGACCGTCTCCGGCCAGGTCGGCGAGGGTGGTCGTGACAGCTTCGCCTACCTCGGCGAGATCCAGAGCCTCGATATCGACGGCGACGCTACCGTCTACCGCAACGGTGACGCGATCGATCCCGACGAACTCGGATCGGGTGGCTCCGGTGGACCGAACGTCCTGACGATCGAGGGCGCACCGGGGGCGGACTACGAGCTCGCGGCGAGCGAGAGCTTGGACAAAGCCACCACGATGGACGGAGCGACGATCGATCCGAACGACACCATCGACGGGGCGACCGCGACCGGCCAGGTCGGTGGCAGCGGCCGAGACAGCTTCGCCATCGGCGGTGAGATNCTGGTTCTCGACGGCGGCGCGAACCTCTACTACAACGGCGAGAACGTCGATCCCGCCGAGTACCTTCCCAACACCCTCTCCGTCGAGAGCGACACCCACGCCGAGTTCGAGTTCACCGCCTCCGACGGCGTCGTCAAAAGCGCCGTCATGGGTGCGGCCGATCCCAACGATTCCGTTAACGGCCGGACCGTTTCCGGCCAGGTCGGCGAGGGTGGTCGTGACAGCTTCGCCTACCTCGGCGAGATCCAGAGCCTCGATATCGACGGCGATGCCACCGTCTATCGCAACGGCTCGGTGCTCGCGAACCCGACACAGGCGTCGAAAAAGCAGGACGCACTGCCGTCGTTCGGCCGTCTGCCGTAACAGCAGTTGCCGATCACCCTCGGTGGCGTCGGGCCGGCGAGTGGTCGGAGGGGTAGCAGTCGATACTGGCTGTCGTTCTCGGTGGTAGCTTACGACCAGAACCGTTGATCGCCACGCGAGGGAGTTCGACGGAGTCTGGGTTAAATCGGCGCTTCAAGACCCGTCCCGTAGTATCGCCGTGTCCGGAAGACGTTCGTTGGGACGCTATCGACGAGAGATAGCTGAATCTGTGACGACAGTATCAGTCGAGAGCCACAGTACCCGAAACCGTATCGTCGTTCGTACGAGACCTTCCACAATGCTTATGCCCGCCGATTCGGTCGGTTAGAGTGATCGGTCGCATCCATGGGGCTTACCACAGGGCTGCGGTATCGCGTCGCGAGCACCCTCGGGACCGCCGTGCTCGTCGTGGGCGCGATNGTCGGTTAGAGTGATCGGTCGCATCCATGGGGCTTACCACAGGGCTGCGGTATCGCGTCGCGAGCACCCTCGGGACCGCCGTGCTCGTCGTGGGCGCGATCGTGGTAGCCAACCACCCGTTCGCTCAGCGGGTCCTGACGTCGCTCCCCGTCTCGGGCCGGCTCGTGCCCACGACACTCACCGACGGGGCGTTGACGGTGGCCGCAGCCACCGCCCTCGTCGTGGTGTTCGTCGCACTCGGGCCGCTGTTCAAGCCCCGGCCCCGCCGGATCCTCGACACCATCTCGCTCACTGTCCGTCGGCTGTTTGCCGCGTCGCTCGCGCTCGCTGCGGTCGGCTACCTCGATTACACCTACCGGCTCCCACGAACGACGCTCGTGATGATGGCGGTGCTGCTTGGGATTTGGCTCCCCGCGTGGTTCGTCCTGATCCGTCGCCGCCCCGTCGCCGGGAGCCACCGCGCAGTGCTGGTCGGCGACGATCACACCGCGATGGCCGAACTTTTCGAAACCACCGATCTCTCGATCGTGGGCTACGTCGCCCCTTCCATCCAGTACGATCCCGAACCATCCGAACAGGGATCGACCACCCGATTCGCCGACGGTGGCACCCACCAACAGCCCCGTCTCGACGACGTGGAGTGTCTCGGTGGGCTCTCACGGCTCGAAGAGGTCTTCGTCGAGCACGATATCGACACCGCAGTGCTCGCGTTCGAGCGATCGGATCGTGCGGAGTTCTTCGGCACGCTCGCGACGTGTTACGACCACGGCGTGGCGGCGAAAGTCCACCGTAAACACGCCGATAGCGTCCTCACCACCGACACGAGCGTGGTCGGCCTTGTCGACATCCAACTCGAACCCTGGGACTGGGAAGATCGAGCGCTGAAGCGGCTGTTCGACATCGCGTTCGCCGCTACCGGACTGATTGTCCTCTCGCCGATCATTCTCCCAGTCGCGATCGCGATCAAACTCGACAGTCCGGGACCGGTGCTCTACGGCCAGGAACGCACCGCGGAGTTCGGCGAAACCGTCGAGATCTACAAGTTCCGGAGCATGGTCGCCGACGCCGAGGCCGACACCGGCGCGAAGCTGAGCGAAGAGGACGCCGGCGGCGTCGATTCCCGGGTCACTCGGACCGGACGGCTTCTCAGACGCACCCATCTCGACGAAATCCCCCAGCTCTGGTCGATTCTCGTCGGCGATATGGCGGTCGTCGGCCCACGGCCCGAACGTCCCGAACTCGATGCCGACATCGAATCCGGCATCACCCAGTGGCGACGGCGATGGTTCGTCAAACCCGGCCTGACTGGCCTCGCCCAGATCAACGGTGCCACCGGCCACGATCCCGAGCGGAAACTCCGGTACGACACCCAGTACATCCACCAACAATCGTTCTGGGTCGATATCCGGATCGTCATCCGTCAGGTCTGGATGGTCGTTAGTGACACGGCAGCTGTTGTCACGACTGACGATAGTTCCGAGAAGTAATCGATCGCAGCCAGCAGCACTACCCGTGGCGTGATGCAGTTATTGAGGTAAAATATCAATCAGGGATGGTAATCAATGTGAATATATGCCAAACCCACATGATCGATTCGTATCGATATGCTGAAAACCCTTTTATAACATCGTCACAAATCAAACCACACGCAGTTCGACGAGGACAGATATGACAGGAACAGAACTCATCTGGCGGATCGCGGGCGGTTCCGGCGACGGGATCGACTCGACAAGCCAGAGTTTCACCAAGGCGCTGATGCGGGCCGGATTGCACGTCTTCACCCACCGACACTACCCCTCACGGATCCGGGGCGGCCACACCTACGTCGAGGTGCGCGCCGCCGAGCACGAAGTGAAGTCCCGCGGCGACGGCTACAACTTCCTACTGGCGCTCGGCGACAGCTTCGCGCGGAATCCCCAGGACGAGGCCTACTACGGCAACGAGGAAGCCAAGCCGCTGTCGGAGAACCTCGACGACCTCCGCGAGGGCGGCGTGATCGTCTACGACGAGGGCCTGCTCGACGAAAGCGAGATCGACGACTTCGATCAGCGCGTCGAGGACAACGACTGGCACGTCTATCCGATGGACCTCCGTGGGATCGCCCGCGAACACGGCCGCGAGATCATGCGCAACACCGCCGGCGTCGCGGTCACCGCGGCGCTGCTCGGGATGGAGACCGACCCGTTCGAGGAGCTCATGAGCGACAACATGGGCGGGGACATCCTCGAGGACAATCTCACCGTTCTCGAAGAGGCCTACCAGCAGACCGCGGAGTTGGAGCACACCCACGAGTTGGAAGCACCGACCGCCGAACCACACGACGACCAGCAGGTGCTGCTCAACGGCTCGAACGCGCTGGCGTACGGCGCGATCGACGAGGGGTGTCGGTTCATCGCGGGCTATCCGATGACTCCCTGGACCGACGTGTTCACCATCATGAGCCAGCATCTCCCCGAACTGGGGGGTATCTCCGAGCAGGTCGAAGACGAGATCGCCGCCGCCGCTCTCGCCATCGGTGCCTCCCACGCCGGCGCGAAAGCGATGTCGGGCTCGTCCGGTGGCGGGTTCGCGCTGATGAGCGAGCCGCTCGGCCTCGCAGAGATGACCGAGACGCCACTCGTTCTGGTCGAAGCGATGCGCGCGGGCCCCTCGACTGGGATGCCCACCAAACCCGAACAGGCCGATCTCGAACACGTCCTCTACACCAGTCAAGGGGATTCGAATCGCGTCGTCTTCGCGCCGGGCAACGTCGCGGAGTGTTACGACCAGGCTCGCGAAGCCTTCCGGGTCGCCTACGAGTACCAGATTCCCGCCGTGATCGTCATCGACCAGAAGCTCTCGGGCGAGATGACCAACGTGCCCGAATCGCACTTCGACCGCGAGCCCAACCCAGACCTGGGGAGCACACTGACCGAAGAGGAGATCGCGGAGGCTCCCCACCACGCCTCGGGGAAGTTCAACCGCTTCCAGCACGATCCCGAGAACGGTGTGAGCCCGCGGTCGATCCCCGGCCAGGAGGGCGGACGCTACCTCGCTTCGGGTAACGAACACACCCCGCAAGGGCACATCTCGGAGGATCCCGACAACCGCGTCGCTCAGACCGACCGTCGGCTCCGCAAGCTCGACGCCATCCGCGAGGATCTCGACAGTACCGATCTCGATCGCCAGACGGCGTACGGTCCGGACGACGCCGACTACGGCATCTTGGTCTGGGGGAGCCAACAGCCCACCGTCGAGGAGGCTGTCGACCGCCTCAACGACGACGGCCACTCGGTCAAAGCACTCGGCGTGAGCGACCTCATGCCGTATCCGAAACAGGACGTGACCGAATTCCTCGAATCGGTCGAGGAGTGTCTGGTGGTGGAGATGAACGCGAGCGCACAGTTCCGCGGGCTCACCCAGAAGGAACTCGGACGGTTCGGCGAGAAACTCACGAGCCTGCTGAAGTACAACGGGAACCCGTTCGAGCCGGGCGAGATCGTCGAGGGGTTCGACGTGCAGGTCAACGGCGGGAGCGAGCCACCAACCGCCCAGGTTCGACTCGAACCCGCGACAGGTGATTAATCCATGAGCAAGTCATTCAGCGCGATCGGCAGTGCGGCACAGGACGAGGAGATCGACCGCGAGGTGTTCACGCCGGGGATCGAACCCCAGGCGACGTGGTGTCCCGGCTGTGGCGACTTCGGCGTCCTCAAAGCCCTGAAGGGCGCGATGCCCGAAGTCGGCCGGACGCCCGACGAAACGCTGTTGGTGACGGGCATCGGCTGCTCCGGAAAGCTGTCGAGTTACTTCGAGTCCTACGGTGTGCACTCGATCCACGGCCGATCGTTGCCCGTCGCCCGGGCGGCGAAATTGGCGAACCCAGGTCTGGAGGTCATCGCAGCGGGTGGTGACGGCGATGGCTACGGCATCGGCGGGAACCACTTCATGCACACCGCCCGCGAGAACCACGACATGACCTACATCGTGTTCAACAACGAGATCTTCGGGTTGACGAAGGGGCAGACCTCGCCAACGAGTCCGAAGGGTCACAAATCGAAGACCCAGCCCCACGGCTCGGCCAAAGACCCGATCCGGCCGCTCTCGATGGCGCTGACGGCCGGGGCGTCCTACGTCGCGCGGACCGCTGCGGTGAATCCCCGGCAGGCGACCGAAATCCTGACGGAGGCGATCGAACACGACGGGTTCGCCCACATCGACTTCCTGACCCAGTGTCCGACCTGGAACAAGGACGCCAAACAGTACGTTCCCTACACCGACGTCCAGCAGTCCGACGAGTTCGACTTCGACGTCTCCGATCGGCGCGAGGCCGCCGAGATGATGCACGAGACAGAGGACAAACTCTACGAGGGCGAAGTTCTCACAGGGAGATTCTACGTCGACGAGGATCGCCGGTCATACGGCGAGGAAAAGCGCTCGACCGGCGAGATGCCCGAAGACCCCCTCGCCGAGCAGTACTTCGACGACGACTACGACTGGGAGCGCTCCTACGACCTCCTCGACGTCCACAAGTAAGCCCTCCCGGAGTTCTGCCGACTCGATCCCGAGTTTCGGGTTCGGAAGATATTTTTTCGCGCACGCCAACTATCATCCATGAGCGCGGACGCTACCGAGGACCGCATCCTCTCGGTCTTGGAGGAGGATGCCCAAGCCTCGTACGCCGAGATCGCCGAACGGGCCGGGGTTTCGAAACCCACGGTTCGAAAGTACATCGAGAAACTCGAAGGCGACGGCGTGATCGTCGGCTACTCCGCGGACATCGACCCCAAGAAGCTCTCGGGCCGGTCGATCGCGTTCGTCGGCATCGAGGTCGAGAGCGGACGCTACGTCGAGGCGACCCGCGAACTCAAAACCGTCGACGACATCGAGACGCTGTACAGTTCGAGCGGTGATCACACCCTGATGGCCGAAGTCCGTGCACCCGACGGCGATGCGGTCGGCGCGATCATCGCGGATGCCATCCTCCCGATCGACGGCGTTACCGCTGCGCATCCCTCTTTCCTTCAGGAACGGCTCAAGTGAGTCGCTGTCGGCTGCTGTGACGACCTGACTATCCCGAAGCGATCGCTGTCGAGACAGGAAAACACCGCAGAAACGGTGTTCGGTCTCGTTCGATCACGACGAGTGGTCGGCGTTCGAACGAACGGTCCGAGACGATCGGAGAGCAGTCAGTCGAGATTACGATTCGGCTTCGGGCGCGTCTTCGATCTTCATGCCGTCGAGCTTCTCCACGATCCCGTCGATCTTGCCGTCGAGATCCTCGACGAACTCGGCGGTGCGCTCGGTCGTGATCGCCCCCTGGCTCGATGGCTCGATGAGGGTTTCCTCTTCGAGCACGCGCAGCGAGTACCGCACCTTGTGGTGGGGGTAACCAGTCTCGTTCGACATCTTCACGATGCCGATCGGTTCGCTGTCGATCACGATACGCAGCACCTGGAGATGTCGCTCCAGCATATCGACTTCCTTTTCGAGTCGATCTATCATGGCACTTGTTAACTCGTGGAGAGACGGTTTAAAGGTTACTGCCGAGAGCGGACGCGATCGGTGGTGAGACCGGTGTTGTGACCACCGTCACGCACGACGACGATTCTCACGAGAGATACGGACGCATATCCGATATACTTTCCGGCCGACGGTAGCCAACGGCGAAGAATACCGAAAAATGGTGTTAATTGGGGAAGTGCTGGCCGGTTCCGGCCGAGCGACGACCGACGGGCACACCGTAATCGGTTTATCTCGAACGTCGGAACCCTCGGCCATGACCGTAACGATCGTCGGCGCGCAGCTCGGCGACGAGGGGAAGGGCGGGATGGTCGACCGCTGGAGCGAGCCGGCCGACGTGGTCTGTCGGTATCAGGGCGGCGACAACGCCGGCCACACCGTCGTGTACGACGACCCGACCGACGAGCGAACCGAATCGGACGACGAAAGTGCGGAGTACAAACTCTCACTCGTGCCGAGCGGCGCGATTCGGGGCAAAACCGGCGTGCTCGGCAACGGCTGTGTCGTCAACCCCGCGACGCTGTTCGAGGAGATCGAGGGACTCCGCGACCGTGGACTCGACCCGGACGTTCGAGTGGCCGAACGCGCCCACGTCATCTTCCCGTATCACCGCGCGCTCGACGGGATCGAAGAGGACGCGAAAGAGGATCACATCGGCACCACCGGCAACGGTATCGGGCCGGCCTACGAGGACAAGGCGGCGCGCCGTGGGATTCGGGTCGGCGACCTGCTCGATCCCGCAGTGCTCCGCGACCGCCTCGAATCACTCGTTCCACGAAAGCGCGCGCTGTGTGGGTCGGTGTACGACCGCGATCCGGACGCGTTCGACGGCGCGTTCGACGTCGACGAGCTGTTCGACGAGTACCGCGCGTACGGCGAACGACTCGTCGACAACGACATGCCGGTGAACTGTGGCGCGTACCTCGACGAGCGCGTCGAGCGCGGCGAACAGCTCCTCTTCGAGGGTGCGCAGGGCACGGCGATCGACATCGACCACGGCAACTACCCCTTCGTGACCTCCTCGAACCCGACGGCCGGCGGTGCGGCCACGGGGACGGGTCTCGGGCCGACCGTCGTCGGTAGTGGCGAAGTCATCGGCGTCGTCAAGGCGTACCTCTCACGGGTCGGGGCGGGCCCGCTCCCGACCGAAATGGGGTTCGTCGAGGGCCAGACGCCGGCCGAGGGCGGCGACCCCGACATGGCGGAGCTCGCCGATCACATCCGCGAGGCTGGCGGCGAGTACGGCACCGTCACCGGCCGGCCGCGCCGGATCGGCTGGCTCGACATGCCGATGCTGCGTCACGCGGCGCGCGCGAGCGGGTTCTCCGGGCTCGCGATCAACCACGTCGACACGCTCGCGGGAATCGAGGAGCTTCAGGTGGGCCACGCCTACGAACTCGATGGTGAGACAGTCGAGACGATGCCAGCAACCACCGAGCGCTGGAGCGAGTGCGAGCCCCAGTACAGATCGTTCGACGGCTGGTCCGAGGCCGACTGGGACGCTATCGCGGACGAGGGCTACGATGCACTGCCAGCGAACGCCCGGACCTACGTCGAGTACATCAGCGACGAACTCGATGTCCCGATTTCGGCGATCGGCGTCGGTCCCGACCGCGAACAGACGATCGTCCTCGACGATCCGTTCTAAGCCCCACTTTTTTACACGGGGTCCTCAGTCGCTCGCTCCTTCGAACCCACTTCAAAAACCTGTCTTGCTGAGCGAAGCAAGGCTCGTCTTCCGGTGGGTGAAAACTCCCGCTCGATCACTGCGTTCGCTCGCGGTACGATCGCTAGCCCTCTCCGCAACCGCACAGCACCGCCCGAGCCCTCGGACGCTCCCGCTGGTCGCGTCCTCGCCCTCGATCCACCAGGGCCGCGTCCGCCCCGCAACCACACCGCCACTGGCTGCGCGGCAGCGACGCCTCCTCCGCACCGCTCCGCTCGTCAAATATCCTCACAGTCCGTGTCGGCCAATCACCCCACCGGAAACGGAATACGCCCATGAGACCTCGATCCAGCATGGAGGTCTTCGTCTACGGAACGCTGACCGATTCCGACCGTGCGGCGGCGCTCCTCGATACGTTCGCGTACCACGGCGAGACCGTTCTCGATGGACTCCACCGGGTCAAGGGAGCCTACCCGACACTCGCGCCCGATGGCAGGACGCGAGGACGAATTCTCCGAACACCTGAAATCGACGTGCTCGACGAGTACGAAGGCGTCGAACGCGGGCTGTACGCCCGTGTTTCGGTACCATTCACCGACGCTGCGATCGATCACGACGACGCTGCTGCCCGGGGTGATACAGCAATCGACAGCAGGAAGCTCGCGGTGTACGTTGGCGACCCGGATGCACTCGACGTGGTGGGCGTTTCGTGGCCGGGTCCGGGTTCGTTCCGCGAGCGCGTCGAGCGGTACGTCCACGAAGAAGAGGTGTGCGTCCGTCGAGAGTGAACAGTTCGTGGCGGTATCCGGGTCGTCTTCACTTTCACTCTGCATGGCAGAGGTTCAAGACGAGTCGAGTTCGATCATCGGTGGGTCACACGCCTGGCGGTTCTCTCCACCGCCGTTTTCGACAACCGTTATACCGCGGAGCGACGCAAACGGGACATGATCGAACTCGCCGACGTGCTCGACGCCCGCGAGCGTGTCGAAAGCGTCGCCCGTCACACACCGCTCGAATACTCCCACTCGTTTTCGTCGATGACCGGTGCGGCGGTCCACCCCAAGCTCGAAGTGTTTCAACGTACTGGCTCGTTCAAGCTCCGGGGCGCGACCAACCGGATCGCCCTCCTCTCGGCCGACGAGCAGGCGGCGGGCGTCGTCACCGCGAGCGCGGGCAATCACGCTCAAGGTGTGGCGCTCGCGGCCACCCGTGCGGACGTCGACAGCGTCGTCGTGATGCCCGAGCACGCCCCGATCGCGAAGGTCAAAGCCACCCGAAGCTACGGGGCCGAGGTCGTCCTCCACGGTGAGGACTACGACGCAGCTCAAGCCCACGCCCACGAGATCGAGGCCGAGGACGACCGGACCTACGTCCACGCGTTCGACGATCCGGCAGTGATGGCTGGCCAGGGGACCATCGGTCTCGAGATCGTCGAGGACTGCCCCGAGGTCGACACCGTCGTGGTTCCGATCGGTGGCGGCGGACTCATTGCGGGGATCGCCACCGCAATCAAAGCGAGATCGCCCGACACGCGGGTGATCGGTGTCGAGGCCGAGGGCGCACCGAGTGCGAGTCGGTCACTCCAGCAGGGGAGCATTCAGGAACTCGACGGCGTCGACACCATCGCCGACGGGATCGCCACCCGCAAGATCGGCGATCGGACCTTCGAGGTGATCGAGGAGTGCGTCGACGAGGTGGTGACGGTCTCGGACCCCGAGATCGCGGTCGCGATCACGACGCTGCTCGAACGATCGAAAACGCTGGTGGAGGGCGCTGGTGCAGTCCCGATGGCCGCCGTTCTCTCGGAAGCGTTCGAGTACGCCGACGACGAGGTGATCGTGCCGGCACTCTGTGGCGGCAACATCGATCTCAACATGCTCCGGACGGTGGTGATGCGCGGTCTCGTCGAAACCGGACGCTACCTCCGGCTCCGGACCACGCTGGCCGACCAGCCCGGATCGCTCGAACAGCTCATCGGGATCATCTCCGCGGAGCGGGCGAACATCTACGCCATCCAGCACGACCGGACCTCGCGAGACACCGGAATGACCGCGACCGAAGTCGAGATCGACCTCGAAACCCGTGGGGAAGACCACGTCGCGGCCCTCCTCGACGAACTCGAATCCAGCGGTTACGATGTCGACGTGCTCGTGTGAGGTCGTTGAGGTGGTGATTCTGGTTCGATGCGGGGAGATTTAGGTCGTTCACGCCGGAGTTCGGGTATGGAACGGATCGCCCAGCGGGATCGAGTCTCGATGGTGGCTGTGAGGGCAGCGTAGTGCATCCACGAACCAAGACGAGCCTGCTGTGGGGCGTGATCGGCGCGCTCGTCTTTCTCGTGCTCGTTCAGGGCTACACGCTCCTCGTCGTGTCGGGGCCGGCGATCGGTATTCTCGCGAAGCTCGTGGTCGCCGTGGTCGTCGGCGTTTGTGGGGCCGCATCGAGCTACGCGCTGGAGGGATGGCTGGCGCGGAGCGAAAGGTCTTAACCGCAGACTCCGGTAGGATCATCCGAGCCGGGATGGCCGAGTGGTAAGGCGCACGCCTGGAAAGCGTGTTCCCTTTGGGATCCGGGGTTCAAATCCCCGTCCCGGCGTTCTCGTGAATAGCGCGGGACCGAAGGTCCCACGGACTATGCGAACGGTGGCTTCGCCACCGTGAGCAGACGAAGTGAACGAGAACTCGGAGCGGCGAAGCCGCTCCGGCGTTTTGCCGATCAAAGCGAGGCAAAGCAGGGAGCAGCTCCGCTGCGACCGTGTTTTTGCGACGAGCGGACGCGAGGAGCTAAATCGCCAACGCGGGGATTCGAGCAGGGAGTGGGACGTGAGCGAGCGTAGCGAGCGAACGGGAGCGATCGTGTTCAAATCCCCGTCCGGCATTTTCACCATTTCAGAACAGGGACATTACTGATCGGTTCACGATCGAGTGTCGAGAAAACCGACGTTAGAGCCGACCAGGATTACAATACACCGAGATACGCTGCCCCGAAGAACAGTCCAAAGACCACGACGAGCACCAGCAGCAGACCGATCATGTACTGATACATTCCATCGACCGATGTCGGCGACGGGAGATCCATGAGCGATTCGTACCAGCGGAGACGTTTAGCACTACCGTAATACTCGCACGACGGCGCTGGCTGCTGCAACGTAACCGATCGAGAGCTCAGAGGTGTGAGAGCACTCGATCGATGTCGTCGGTCGTGTTGAACGCGTGGACCGAGATCCGGATCGCGTCGGGCGACGGGAGCGATCGAACCCGGATGTCGTGATCCACAAGGCGCTCGACGGTGGTTTCGGGATCGTCGACATCGACGGTCACGAGGCCCGATTCGTATTCGCGCGGGCTCAGGAGAGTGTCGCTATCGAGACCGTCCTTGAGCCGATCGGTGAGTCGCTCGATCCGGCCCTCGATGGTGTCGAACCCGATCGAATCGAGACACTCGATAGCCGTCGCGAGGCCAGCATGCGGGGCGGGCGAGGCGGTGCCGACTTCGAGCCGACGTGCGCCAGCGGCAAAGCCAGCAGCTGGATCGTTCGGATCCGCGACGCTCCGGTAGCCGACGCGCTGTGGTTCGAGCGCCGCGGTGGCGTCGTCGGCGACGTACAGAAAGCCCGCACCCCACGGTCCGAGCAGCCACTTGTGGCCGGCTCCGACGACGAAGTCAGCCCCCCACTCGTCGACGTCGACTGCGACCTGGCCGGGCGACTGGACCGCGTCGACCAGGACGCGCGCCCCCGTATCGTGGGCCATCGCGACCGCCTCCGTGATCGGGAGTCGCGTGCCGTAGTTCCACGTGATCGAGCTGAGACAGAGTAGATCCGCGCCATCGAGCGCGGTCGCGAGGTCGTCGCGGTCGAGACGGCCACGAGTGGTTTCGACGACTCGGGTCTCGACGCCGTGATGGTCGGCGAGGCGTTCCCACGGCAGGATACCGGCGGGATGCTCGCAGTCGGTCCGAACCACCACGTCGCCCTCTTGCCACGGCAGCGCGGTTGCGATCCGGTTGATCCCGTCGGCAGTGCTCTGGGTCAGCGCGATCTCGTCCGGGTCGGCACCCAGGAAGTCGGCGACCGTTCCCCGCGCATCGTCGAGCGCCGCGAAGAGCGCGGGGTACATTCCCTCAGCGGCGGGCGCGACGTACTGCTGGTGTTCGACGCAGTCGATGACGGCTTCGATGACGGGGCGCGGGGCGGGGCTCGCGGCACCGGTGTTGAGATACGTGATCTCGTCGAGCGCCGGGATCGCCGCGCGGAGATCGAGCGGGTCCATAGCCGAAGTACGGCTCACGGGGATTGAAACGTTCTCATCCGGAACGCGGCCACGAGAGCCGAAGTGGACACCGTTATGCGGGGTCCGCTCGACACGCCGGTATGTATCTCGCGGATCGGACGTGGCCGGAACTCGGCGAGTACGTCGCGAGCGAGTCGCTCGCGGTCGTCCCACTTGGTTCGACCGAACAGCACGGTCCGCATCTCCCGCTCGCCACCGATCACCTGATCGCCGAGCATCTCGCTCGCGAGGCGACCGATCGGGCTGACGTGCTCTGTACCCCGACCGTGAACATCGGCGTGAGTCCCCACCATCGGCAGTTCCACGGCACGATGTGGGTCGACGCACCGGCCTTCCGGGACTACGTCGAGAGTCTCGCGCGCAACCTCTCGTATCACGGCGTCGACCGCATCGTGTTCGTCAACGCTCACGGCGGCAACACCGTCCACCTCCGCGAGGTCGGCCGGCGGCTCCGCGACGACGGCACCGCCTACGCGATCGAGTGGATGTGGAACGACTCGATCCCCGAACTCGTCGACGACCTCTTCGAGACGAACGGACCTCATGGCGGGCCGAAGGAGACCGCGATGATCCAGCATATCGCTCCTGACCTCGTTCAGGACGGAAAGCTCGACGACGCCCGGGACGGCGGGATCGCCGATCTCGACGAGGCCGACGTGATCATCAATGGCGCGCGGACGTTCTACGACTCGATCGACAACACCGAGAACGGCGTGCTGGGCGATCAGACCGACGCGACGGCGGAGAAAGGCGAGCGGTTGTTCGAGGCCGCGGCCGACCAGCTCGTTCAGCTGCTCGACTGGCTCGACGAGCAGCCGTGCGACGCGCTCATGGCGAAACCCCACGTCGACCCGCAGCCGGGTAGCAGGCAGTAGCCACGCAGCGGGGAGTTCAGTGACAAGCAGGAGGTCGAAGACCGCAGATCACGGTACAAATGAGAGACCATTGGCCACGCCCTCCCCAGCCGATTCCCTCGTCTCGTTCGTGTCAATCACCCGACTCAGTCATCCCTCGCACGACTCGCGCGTCAGAGACGCGCTCCCGCGCGCCGACCGCTTTAGAAATCAGGACGCACGCGCTCGCGACGTGACCGCAATCCCGACGAGCACGACCGCACCGCCGACGACGGTGATCGTGGTCGGGACCTCACCAAGGAGAACAAGTGCGAGCAGCGCGCTCCCGATGGGTTCGCCGAGCAGCGAGACGCTGACGACGCTGGATTCGACGTGGGCAAGTGCCCAGTTTAATACTGTGTGGCCGAACAGTCCGGGGCCGACCGCCATTCCGAGAAAGAGCAGCCACTCGCGGGCCGGATAGTCGACCAGGGCTGCGCCGTCGGCGACGGTGAGCCCGAGTAGCACGACCGCACAGACCGAGTAGACCACGATGACGTACGGGACCAGCGGGATGCGCTGGCGGAGCGAGCGCCCGGTGAGCACGTAGCCGGCCGAACAGACCGCGCCGACGAGTGCGAGGGCGTTGCCGTACAGCGGGGCCGCACCCGCGACGTTCGCCCCGGTGAGAGCGTCACCAACCGACATCACCGCGATGCCACAGAGTGCGACGACCATCCCCGCGAGGGTGCGGCGGGTGACGTGTTCGGCGAGCAGGAGTGCTGCGCCGGCAGCGACAAAGAGGACCTGAGACTGGACGATCGTGACCGAGGCGGCGACGCTCGTATATTCGAGACTCTCGAACCACGACGCGAAGTGGATCGCGAGTGCGACCCCGCCCGCGATTGCAACGAACCAATCCCGGACAGAGAGCCGGCCAAACGCGTCGCGGTGGCGAACGAGGGCGAATGGGACGAGGAGCAGTGTGGTGAAGAGAACGCGGTAGAACGCTTTCACGAGGCTCGGGGCCGAACTGTAGCGGACTAAGATCGCGCTGGTACTGACCGCGACGACCGCCACCGCGAGCGCCGCAAGGGGTGGCGTCGCGCGCTCCACACGTCGAAAAACACCGGTGCTCACGCCCGGTTCGACGGCGGCCGATCGCTTACGGGTTCTGGATCGTCGCGACGGTCGTCGCTCACTCGGCGTCGGCAGGCGTGTCGAAGTCGTGGAAGTGTTCGCCTTTCTCTTTGGTGAGGACGTTCAGGGCTGCGGCCGCGCCGTCGCCCGCCGAGATGACCGCCTGCCACTCCTCGGCGCGGACCATCGCGCCGGTGGCGTAGGCGTCCTCTACTGTGGTTTCCATCGTCACGTCCACGTCGATCACGTCCTCGTCGGTGAACTCACAGCCGAGGTTCTCCGCGAGATCGCGCTTCGCGCCCGTCGCGAGGACGACGTAGCTCGCCTCGTGATCGCCATCGTCGGTCGAGACGGTGAAGCCGTCGCCGTTCTCGGTGACACCGGTGACCTGCGTTCCCTGCCGGCGGTCGACGCCGAACTCCTCGACCTGTTCGCGGGCGTCGTCCATGAACGCCGAGCCGTCCTCGCTCTCGATTCCGAGGTAGTTGAACAGGTGCGCTTTGTGCATCCAGGTTTCGTCGGTATCGAAGGTGATCGTGTCGAGACCGTTCTTCGCGGCGAACAGCGCCGCGCTGAGCCCTGCCGGTCCGCCGCCGACGACCGCGACATCTGTCTCTGACATACGTCGATACGTACCACGCCGAACGGGATAAATCGTGGTGGCGGGAGCAGCGGTGAGGTTGCGGAGCGGTGTGGCTGCGGGAGCGGTCGCAGGGCGGTGTAGCTGCGGGAGCGGTCGCAGGGCGGTGTAGCTGCGGGAGCGGTCGCGGGAGCGATGCGGTCCTGGCGTCTGCGGTCGCTCCGCAACCGCAGGCTCAGGGGAGCGTGCTCTCCTGGTGGATGAAGGGCGAGGGCGTGAACGAAGTGAGCGCCTGAGGGCTTCGGCGGTGCTGTGCTGTCTGCGATGCAGTCGCGGAGAGTGCGAGTAGTTGTACCGCGAGCAACCGCAGGGAGCGAGCGGGTGTTTTAGTCCACCGGAAGACGCTTCGCGTCTTCCGAGCTCTGTCTCGTGGTTCGAGAGGGTGGAGCTCTCTCGTCATCACGAAACGGCGGAGCCGTTTCGAACGACTCCGCTCGACAGAAACAGGTTTTTACGAGTAGAGAGGTTCCGAAGGAACCTCTTACAGCCGGCGCTACGCGCCGCGATTCGAGGCGGCTCCGCCGCCTCGTGCGCCCGTGGGCAGAGAGTGGTGCCCCAGCGCGCCGGAAGTGCGCGAGGACACCCGACGTGGTTCGAAAGACGCCGGAGGCGTCTTTCGTCACTGAGCGGGAACGAAGTTCCCGCGAGATCGTCGGGCGTCGAAGCCGCCCGACTGCAAGCGATTCCGAAGGAATCGCACTGTGTAAAAGAGCCGTCGGCTCTTTTGACGATGCCGAGACGGCTTCTTCGTGCGGCTCCACCGCGCGAACGGCCCGAGGTGCGTAGCGCCTCGCCGTCGTCGTCTCGTGGCAACGTAAAAAAAGTCGGGCGTCACCGTTAACCACCTGGGGGCGAAACGAACCACCATGAGCACGGGCGCGACCACCGACGGGGAAGCTACTCCCGAGATCGAGGTCTCGGAGTCGGCTGCCGATCAGGCGCTCGATCTCTTGGGTAGTGAAGGGATGGACACCGACATCGCCGGCCTCCGACTGTTCGTCCAGCAGGGCGGCTGTGCGGGCCTTTCCTACGGAATGCGCTTCGATACCGAACCCGAAGGCGACGATCAGATCTACGAACACCACGGCCTCCGGGTGTTCGTCGATCCCGCGAGCATGAACTACGTCGGCGGCAGCGTCGTCGACTTCGAGGGCGGACTCCAAGGCGCTGGCTTCCACGTCGAGAATCCCAATGTCGTCAGCGAGTGTGGCTGCGGCGAATCCTTCCGCACTTGAAAGCGAAAGCCCTCAGAACTGCGCGGGCAAGCCCGCGCATCCGGCCTCGTGGTTCGAAAATCGCCGGAGGCGATTTTCGTCATCACGAAAGAGCGCGGAGCGCTCTTTCGAACGACTGCGCTCGGCCGGACGCCTGGCGTCGACTCCTCGCCCTTTTCATGTCCACTGGAAGAGCAGAGCTCTTCCAAGCCCTGACTCGCTCCGCTCGTCAGGACACCAGGACCGCATTGCGCGNCCCGCGCTGTCGCGTCTGCTCACGGGCGCTTCGTGCCCGTTCGCACGGGCCGAGGCGCTACGCGCCTCGTGGCGGCACGCGCTGAAGCCCCGTCCCTCCCCGTGCGGCCGCGATAAACGCGGCCGCGGGCTTCCTTCCGCACCGCCACCACACAGCTTCTGCACCGCTCCGCACAGCACCGCCGAAGCCCTTGACTGCTCGCTTCGCTCGCAGTCTCGCCCTTCATCCACCAGGGCCGCTGCCACACCGCCTCCGCACCCCCACCGCCACCCACGCGAGCGTCGAACCCTCTTTGTGGCCCCCGTTCGTAGGTGACCCATGCACTGGAAACTCTTCGCGACGCTCGCCGAGATCGCCGGCGAACGCGAGGTCGATGTCGAGGTCGAACCGGATGCGAACCTCGACGACGCGCTCGCGGCGCTGTTCGATCGGTATCCCTCCCTCGAAGATGAGATCACCGAGGACGGCGAGATCCGCGACCACATCCGGCTGCTCAGAAACGGCGAGGACCCCTTCGTCGCTGGCGACGGCCTCGATACCGACCTCGATACAGACGACGAACTCGCTGCGTTCCCGCCGGTCAGTGGTGGCTGATCGGCCTCACCTCAGAGATCGGTAGCCGCGTCGAGTGCGATCGCGATCGCGCGCTCGACGTTGTCCTTCGCCTTCTCGGGCAGCTCCTCGCCCTCGGTCTCGCCCTTCTGGGTGCCCGCGACGAGGTTGCCGTCGACGGTACAGAGCGCGCCCGCCCGCAGTCCCTTCCGGCGCGCGAGCGTGAAGATCGCCGCGGCCTCCATCTCGACGGAGAGCACGCCCGCGCGCTCCCACGCCTCGATGTACTCGTCGGTCTCGGCGTAGAACGCGTCGTCGGAGGCGATCGGCCCGACGTGGACGGGTTCGGAACGCGTTTCGGCCGCTTCGACCAGCCCCGAGAGCACGTCGTAATCCGGGACCGCCGGCACGGTGTCGCGCTCGTAGCGCTCGGTCGTCCCTTCGTCCTTCGCCGCGCCCGTCGCGACCACCACGTCGCCGACCTCGATGTCGGCCTGGAGCGCGCCCGTGGTTCCAACCCGAATGAGACTCTCGACGCCGACGTTCGCGAGCTCCTCGACCGCGATCGCGGCCGACGGACAGCCGATCCCCGTCGAACAGATCGTGACCGGCGATCCCTCATAGGTGGCGTTCACGATCTTGTACTCGCGGTTCTCGGCGACGACCTCGCTCTCCTCGCAATGGCCGGCGATCCGATCGACTCGACCCGGATCACCAGGCAGGAGCGCAACGTCGTGAAGCTCGTCCGACTCGACCAGCAGGTGTGGCTGTTTTGCCATACCGCAGCCTCGTCGCCGGGGGAGAAAAAACGGTCTATCCGGGTGGACGGAGCGAGTGCCGGCCACTTTTTCACCCGGCGCGTCGAACCGCGGGCATGGCGCTCGAAATCACTCGGATCGAGACCATGGAGTTCGCCTACCCGCTCGAAGACGTCGGCTCGGACGAGGGGTTCAACCTCGCCTACGAGCCAGGCACGACGACCGAGCGGCGGCTGTTCGCGATCGAGGTCCACACCGACGGCGACGTGACGGGGCGGTTCGTCGGCGGCAACTCGCCCGCGTTCGCCCAGATCCACGAGGTCGCCGACTACCTCATTGGGAAGGACCCGCTCCGCCGCGAACGCCACTGGAGCGAGATGAAACGCGCGCTCCGAAAGTACGACCGGATGGGGATTGGACCTGTGGACATCGCGCTCTGGGACCTCGCGGGCAAACACTACGACGCGTCGATCAGTGAACTCCTCGGGCGCTACCGCGATCGTCTTCCTACGTATGCCTCGACATACCACGCCGACGACAACGGCGGGCTCGATTCGCCCGAGGCGTACGCGGAGTTCGCCATCGAGTGCGCCGAGATGGGGTATGGAGGATTCAAGATCCACGGCTGGGGCGGCAGTGACGCGGCTCGGGACATCGACCGCGAGGTCGCCACCGTCCGCGCGGTCGGCGAGGGCGCACCCGACGAGATGGATCTGATGATCGATCCCGCCTGCGAGTACGAAACCTTTGCCGACGCGCTGGAGGTCGGCCGCGCGTGCGACGAACAGGACTTCTTCTGGTACGAGGACCCGTTCCGCGATGGCGGCATCTCCCAGCAGGCCCACAAACGCCTCCGCCAGCGGATCGACACGCCCCTTCTCCAGACCGAGCACGTCCGTGGGCTCGAACCCCACGTCGATTTCATCGCGAGCGAGGCGACCGATTCGCTCCGAGCCGATCCGGAGTACGACGGGGGGATCACGGGCGCGATGAAGCTCGCCCACGCCGCCGAGGGGTTCGGGGCCGACGTCGAGATCCACTCGCCGGGTCCGGCCCAGCGCCACTGCATGGCCGCGATCCGCAACTCGAACTACTACGAGATGGCGCTGGTCCACCCCGACTGCGACAACACCGCGCCGCCGATCTACGAAGAGGGATACGACGACCAGCTCGACACCATCGACAGCGATGGGACCGTTCCCGTCCCCGATGGACCCGGACTGGGTGTCGACTACGACTGGTCATACATCATGGATCAGAAGAAGGGCGGCCGAACCTACGAGTAACGCGGCGTCGGTGGTCGGCGATCTGTAGTCACGGTGCGGTCCGACGCCTCACTTCGAATCGGAGTCGAGTGCGGTCGCCGGGCGGGAGTCACGCCGGCGAGCGACGAGTGCGGCGACACCGAACACGATGACCAGCAGGAGTCCGAAGACGAACGCCAGCGTGCTCAGGCTCAGGTTCGACAGGATCCCACCACTCTCACCCGAGGCTCCGGTCGTGTTCGTCTCGTTTGCCGTGGTGCCGGGTGTCGTCGTCACACCGGTCGTGATCGTTTGCGGCGGCTCGGTCGTCGATTCCGTTGTCGTCGGCGTTTGAGTCGCCGTCGAAGTGGCTGTCGCGGTCGGTGTGGCCGTCTGCGTTGCTGTTGGCGTCGGTGTCGGCGTCGCGGTCGGTGTCGGTGTCGGCGTTGGCGTCGGTGTATCTGTTGGCGTCGGGGTTGGTGTAGGGGTCTGGGTCGTTGTCGGCGTCGGGGTTGGCGTAGGCGTTTCCGTCGTTGTAGTGGTCGTCGTTGTTGTGGTCGTGGTCGTCGGTGGTGTTTCCGAGAACGAGTCCAGATCGCGCTCCTCGCCGTTGACGAGAACGGTTACCGGGCCACCAGTGACGCTGAACGACGTAACCTCTCCAGCGAACCGGAAGCTGTCCTCGCCGCCCTCAGCGGTTGAGCCGGTGGCTGTGTTGCCGGAGGCCGTGTCGGGAATCTCCGCGTCTTCGGTGTCCGCTCCGCTGCCTGGCTCGATCCGATCGCTCACCGTGATGGTGTAGTTCGCCCGTTCGTCGCTGGTGCTTTGAACGGTGATCGTGTTCGACGGTTCGGACGACTGTGCGTAGCCCGATCCGAGCCGGACGGCGGTCGCCCCGGAACTGCTCGACTCGATCGGCGTGCTTGCATCCACCGAGGGCTGAACTCCACCGTAGTCGGCGGTCGGGGCCGCGACGGCCGGCATCGTCGTTACTGTGAGGACGCAGACTGCAACCAGGATCACCGACGAAACGGACGAAGACATCGTCTGCTTCGCAGTAGCGACGAACGGGTAAATAACCCTGCGGTCGTGACTCGCGGAATTCCGACCGATACGCATCGGAACAGTTAGCATCGTACGTGGAGTGGCTCCAGCCATGAGCCTTCGTGCTCGTGACATCATGACGACCGACGTGAAGACAGTGCGGCCGGACGAGGACGTGAGTGACGTCCTCACCCGGCTGGCTCGTGCGTCGTTCAACGGGTTCCCGGTCGTCGACGACGAGAACCACGTCGTCGGGATCGTCACGCAGGGCGATCTCGTCGATCTCTTCCAGCCGAGCGACCGCACGCTCTGGATCCCGATCGGGTTTCCGCCGTTCATCAGCTCGATCGACTACGCGGTCGATATCTCGTGGAACGATCTCGACGTCGGGATCGATCTCGCCAAACACGCCGGCAAACCCATCCGCAGCGTGATGACCGCAGACGTCGTGACCGTCATCCCCGACGACGATCTCGACCGAGTGCTCGAACTCCTCGCCGACGAGAACCGCGACATCAATCGTCTCCCCGTGATCGAGGGCGAGCGACTCGTCGGGATCATCGCTCGCGAGGACCTCCTGCGGACGCTTCGAGACGAGCGCGAACTCGCGTCCTGATCCGCCGATTCGGGCGCTCGGTCACCTTCTCGTAACCCGTCCTTTCGGCCCACAGTATATTCCCGTGGAAGTCGAAGCCGGGGCAGTATGGTACACTCGACGTGGGGCGACTGGTTCGTGCGTGACGAGATCGAGGCCACGGAGCCGAACGGGCTCTCGGTGTGGTATCTCGGGTGTAATGGCTACGTTCTCCGGACCGCCGAAACCACCGTCTACCTCGACCCGTACTTCGGCGACGGGTCGCCACCCCGGACGATCCGGATGATCCCGATCCCGATCGATCCCACGGACGCGACGCTGTGCGACGCCATCTTGGTCACCCACGAGCATATCGATCACATCCACCCACCCTCGTACGGCCCGCTCGTCGAGGACGGGGCCGAGATCCACGCTCCGAGCGCCTCCTACGAGAGTCCCGACTACGACGGTGATCTGCGCGCGCCCGACGACAAGCGTTACACCGTCGAACCGGGCGACGAGTTCGCGGTCGGCGATCTCACGATCCACGTCCGGGGTGCGAACGATCCGGATGCCATCGAACCCGTGAGCTACGTCGTCGAACACGACTCTGGTACCTTTTTCGCTGCGGGCGACTCCCGGCCAGCCGATGCTTTCACCGATATCGCCGACGAGTTCGATCTCGATCTCGGCGTGCTCGCCTTTGGCTCCGTCGGCAACATCGTCCACACCGAGGACGATCCCACCGAAGCCCGTCCAACCGAGTGGTACAACGACGGCGACCAGGTCGCGACCGCCGCGAACCAGCTCGAACTCGACAGGCTCGCACCCGTCCACTGGGACATGTGGCGCGGCGTCGGTGCCGATCCGGACGCCATCGCCGACCACGTCGCCTCCTCTCGGTATCCGAACGTCGTCGAGACCGTCCAGATAGGCGACCGACTCGATGTCAGTGAGCCGGGTGTCGTCCAGCTTCGGGATGTCCGGAACCACTGAGCGTCGCGCCGGCCTGGCCCCACCGTGAGGATCCGCTTCCTCCGTGACGACGTGGCTTTCCATCGACGGCGGGTGTATTAAGCCAGTGGCGACCGAGGCCACCGAGCATGGGCACTGCGAGCTTCGATTTCAGCGACGAGACCGTGATCGTCACCGGGGGCAGCGCCGGGATCGGCCGTGCGATCGCGCTCGGCTTCGGCGAGGCGGGCGCGACGGTCGTCAATGCCGACGTACGCGAAGACCCCAAGATGGAGGGCGAAGACACCCCGACTCACGAGAAGATCGAGGAGATGGGCAGCACCGGCGAGTACGTCGAGACCGACGTGTCCCAACCCGACGAGATCGAATCCGTGGTCGAAGCGGCCCGCGAGTTCGGCGGCGTCGACGTGATGATGAACAACGCCGCCGCCCAGCGATCGGGCGCGTTCCTCGATGTCGATCAGGACACCTTCGATCTGCTCCACGACACCAACGTCCGGGGGTACTTCTTCGGCACACAGGCCGCCGCACAGGACATGATCGACCGCGGCGAGCCGGGCTGTATCGTCAACACCGCCTCGATCTCCTCGGAGGTCGCCCAGCACGACCAGGTCCAGTACGACTCCACGAAGGGCGCGATCAAGATGATCACCAAAGGGACGGCGCTCGAACTCGCCGAGCACGACATCCGGGTGAACGCGGTCGCGCCGGGTCAGATCGCCACCGAGTTCACCGAGGGCTGGTCGGAGGAAGCCCAGCAGGCCGCTGGCGAGGGTGGTGAGGGATTCATCAAGCCCGTCCCGCTGGGCCGGGTCGGCCATCCCGACGACATCGCGGGCGCGGCGCAGTTCCTCGCGAGCGACGACGCGTCGTACATCACCGGCGACATGGTGTTCGTCGACGGCGGCTGGACGGCGATCTGACTTCAGCCGGCCCGTCAAAGCGCGATCGATCCGACCGACCACGGAGATTTTGTCAGCGCCGCGCGACGCCCCGATATGGACGATCGAATCCACGAGCACGCCGACGTGCTGGTCGATTGGAGCGCGCGGATCGAGTCCGGCGACGATGTCGTCGTGAGCGTCTCGGAGGGGGCCCACGATCTCGCGGTCGCGGTCGCCGAGAAGATCGGTGATAGAGGCGCGAATCTCGTGACGACCTACGGCTCCAGCGAGATGAATCGCGCGTACCTCAACGCGCACGACGGCGAGTTCGACGACGACCCCGGCCACGAGCTCGCGCTGTTCGAGAACGCGGATGTGGTGCTCTCCCTCGGCGGCGGTCGGAACACGGCGGCCCAAACCGACGTGTCGGGCGAGGTGCGCGGCGCGTACTCGAAGGCCCACGAACAGACACGTGAGGCGTACATGGACACCGACTGGGTTTCTACTGTGCATCCGACTCGATCGCTCGCCCAGCAGGCCGGGATGAGCTACGAGGCGTATCAGGAGTTCGTCTACGACGCCGTGCTCCGTGACTGGGAGTCACTCGCTACGGAGATGAGCGAGATGAAGGACATCCTCGACGCGGGCAGCGAGGTCCGCATTCGGAGCGAGGACACCGATCTCACGATGTCGATCGAGGGCCGAACCGCCGTGAACTCCACCGCATCGGTCGCCGACGACAGCCACAACCTTCCGAGCGGCGAGGTGTTCACCGCGCCGCACGCTACCGCGGGCGAGGTCCGGTTCGACGTGCCGATGACGATTCGTGGGACACGCGTCGAGGACGTGTGGCTCGAATTCGACGACGGCGCGGTGATCGACTACGACGCAGCACGCAACCCCGAAGTGATCGGAGAACTCCTCGATACCGACGAGGGCGCGCGCCGACTCGGCGAGCTCGGAATCGGGATGAACCGCGGCATCGACCGCCCTACCGACAACATCCTGTTCGACGAGAAGATGGCCGAAACCGTCCATCTCGCGCTCGGCCGCGCCTACGACGCCTGTCTGCCCGACGACGAGACTGGCAACGACAGCGCGATCCACACCGACCTGATCACCGACGTGAGTGACGACTCGTCACTCGCCATCGACGGCGAAATCGTCCAGCGCGACGGCCATTTCCGGTGGGAAGACGGGTTCGAGAGATAGCCGATATCGGGTCCGGCGATCGGTGCGAACGCCTGGTAGACCGTCGTTGAAGGCGGCGAGCGATCGAGAGGGTGTCGGCTGAGACTGCTCTGCGAGCACTCTTGGAGAAAGTATTTAACCGTTGTGGCCGATTCGACGAGGAGGAGCAGCCGTCGGATGAGCTATCTCGATCGACTCAGGCGACGCGTGGGTGAGCCCGACCGCGACGACGCGGAGTACGAGTGCACCGGCTGTGGAGCGGGATTCGACAGACGCCGGCAGGTGTGTCCGGAGTGTGGGGGCTACTCGATCAGGCGACGCGAGTGGCGCTCGGCAGTGATTCGGTGAGTTTGGCTCCGAGAGCGTTCGGTCACTCCCACCAGTCGCTTCTGCGTTCTTCGTCGCTCGTCGACTTCCGGAGCGCTGGCGGGTATGCCGCCCCGTCGCCGGGTTCGAAGCCGAATCCGAGCGCGAGGTGGCGCGCGACGTGCCACCCGGTTGCGTCGGTGTCGACATCGGAGAGAGCGACGTCGACGCGGGTGTAGCGTTCGATCGCACCGTCGCCGTCGGGATCGGTGCCGTAGACCGAGCCACACGATCCTGAGCCGTCCCCGCAGGGCGGACCGTCCTGGAAGTAGACCACGATGTCGGCGTTTTCGAACGACGAGACACGCTCGAAGGAGACGTTGTCGGGAACGCGACCCGCCGCGCCGTGGTCGTAGTAGTCGAGTGCGTGGTCGATCTGCTCGCGGACCGCAGCGCGCTCGTCGGCCGGGATGGCGTCGAGATCGGCGAACACCGCGAGGGTCGGGTCGGCCCACGGGAGCACGCGCTCGCTCGCGTTGGGCTCGGGTAGCATCGTGAGCGATGCCCGCGATCGCATCAGCTGTGTCGGTTCGTCGCTGTGATCCAGTCCAAGGGTATGGCCGAGTTCGTGTTTGAGCACCTGGGTGGTCGATTCGTTCGAGAGATCGTCGAGGATGCGAACGTCGACCGTGTCGGCGGCCTGGGGCGGACTGGTGATCCGTGGTGCACAGCCCGCGGCCGTTTCGACCTCACCACAGCGGTCGAGCGATCGCTGGAACGTCACCCGGAGGTCGGGATCGGTCGCGTTCGGCGCGAGCGTGAAGTTCACGCCGAAGTCGAGGTAGCGGTCGTCGTTGCGTTCCCAGTACGAAAGCGCCTCGTGCACCAGCGGGTCGAACGGCCGATCGGTCTCGCCCGGATCGACCGCGACGGTCAGCTCGTCGTCGGGGTAGGGGTTGTCGGGATCACCCGCGTAGCCGGCGAGTTCGTCGGGGAGCGCGCCGCCCGCACAGCCCGCGAGAACGACGAGACACACCACCGCGAGCGCGCGAGCGATCCCGGCCATCATCGAGACGTGGCGCGACGCGGGTATCATGTTTGCGGCGTGGTCGCGGCTGTGGCAGCGGTGCGGTGGCGGTGCGGCGCGGTCGCGGTGCTGTCCTGGCGGATGAAGGGCGAGGCCCGCAGAACGGGCCGAGGGCTTCGGCGGTGCTGTGCGGGGCGGATGTGGGGTCTGTCCGTGCGAGCGAAGCGAGCGCGGCTCACCGCGAGTGAGCGCGAAGTCGTCCGAAACGGCGATAGCGAGGCGCTACGTGCCTCGAACCGTTGGCGCGGCTTCGCCGCGCCAAGAAGCCGTTTCGTGATGCCGAAAATCGCGGAGCGATTTTCGGGCCACGCGAACGAGCGGGTGTTTTTCATGTCCTCGTGAGCAGCGTGGGATCGAAGGTCCCACGGGCCGTTCGCGCGGCTTCGCCGCGCGAAGACGAAGCGAACGAGGACTCGGAGCGGCTACGCCGCTCCGGTGAACGTTTTTGCAAGCGGGGGTCGCCGCAGGCGACCCTCCGCAGTAAAAAGGTTCGGCTGGGGAGGAGTAAGCCCCCTTCTGTTCGTCCCGGCATTCGGCTGAGCGTCCGCACCCCTGCCGGGCTACCGTGCGGCTCGCGCCGCGTGGTGCGGACTTGCACCGGTGAGGATTCGCCGTTCCATCGATCCTCGCCCGTCGACGCTCGGTGGGTCGACTCCCCGTCGCTTCGTCGGCCGAGTGGCCGTTTCGCTCAGGGTTCGCACGCTCGCAGGCCGGCTCGCGGGCGGTGCCCGCTCGCTCGTTCCGGGGCGCGATGCGCCCCGTGCCGCGAACGCCGAGGAGGCGGCGAAACCGCCTCCCGCACCTCATCGCTCGGGGCGAGACGTGTCGTTGCTGTTCCAGTGCCGACGGTCTCCCGTCCCGGGGTTTCCCCGGTCACCTGCCCGGCGGTGGGGGGACTTTCCTCGCTTCGCGTGGCGGACCACGCGCGCGGTGGCCAGGCTCTCCCTGCCGATCGACGCTACGTCGTCGATCGATAAAGATGGTTCGAAAATCAGGGCGTCGCGTCGAAGTCGACTCGATCCGCGTCCTCGCGGGCACGGTCGGTCGCTACGTCGAGATCGAACTCTCGCACTCCCTCTCCGTCGCGAATCAGCGGTTTCAACAGTGCATCGCCCTCAGCCGGGCCCTCACGATCGGCGAGTGCGACTTCGTGGCCGCCCTCTGCTGTGCGATAGACCTGTTTCTTCCCCGAGAGCTTGCCTCGTTTTGCGGCGGGTTCGCCGTCGACTGCGACGATGTCGAGCGCGAAATCGACTGGATCGGCGTTCGAAACGTAGCCACCGACGCCGAAGCCGGTGGCGACGTCGCGGAGTTCCCGGAGATCGGCGGGACCGAGGCCGCCGCTCACGAACAGGTCGACGTCCTCGCGGCCGCGGGCGTCGAGCTCCCAGCGCACCTCGCGCAGGATGTGGCGGATGTCGCCCCGGCGCGAACTCGTGGTGTCGATCCGGACGCTGTCGAGGCGGTCGTTGAGCGCGTCGGCCGCCCGGAGCACCTCGTCGACCTCGTCGGAGTACGTGTCACACAGCGCGATCCGGGGGACGGACTCGGCGACGGCGTCGTCGAACGCCTGCCACGCCACCTCCTGGTTGCCCTCACCGAAGCAGATCACGAGCGCGTGAGGCATCGTGCCGCTGGCATCCCGACCGAGCAGCTCACCGGCGGCCACGTGAGAGAACCCGTCGAACCCGCCGAGCAGCGCGCTGCGTTCGACTACTGCCGCGATCGACGGATGGACGTGGCGAGCTCCGAAACTCACGATCATCGACTCCGGGGCCGCCCGGCGCGCGCGGAGCGCGTTGGTCGCCATCCCCGACGCCTGAGAGAGAAACCCCAAAAGAGCGGTTTCGAGCCGTGCGAAGTCGAGATACGGACCCTCGATCCGCATGACGGGGCCGCCGTCGAACAGTTGGCCTTCGGCAAGCGCGTCGACGTCGATGTTCCGGCCGTCGAACAGCTGTGCGGCGTCCTCGATCCCGGCGAAGGCCTCGAACGCGCCCGTGGGGAACTGATCGGCCGTCACCTCGGCCGTGACGTGCGGGTTCCGGTCGGCGTGTTCGAGGGTCTCGACCGTGCGCTCGAAGTAGGCGTCGGTCGCCCCACCCTCGCGGATGGTCTCGGGCGGAACGATGTCGAAGGCGGCCATGAACGACCAATCCGGCGGCCGGGCAAAAGCGTAGTGTTGCGGAGGGAGGGGAGACTCCATGTCGAGATCCGTAGGGCTAAGTGTGGATGGTGGATGCAACGGGTAGGAGGTGTCTGCCATCCTCACGATCGAGTTCGAGACCGAACCCACCGGGACGCTCGCGAAGCTCGCCCCCGCGATCGGTACCGACGGGAGCATCGAACTCGACAACGCGTTCTACGTCGAGGACGGAACGTGGCTCGAATCGCTGACGCTGGCCGCGACATCGACGATCGATCTCGATGCCGAGATCGACGCGGTCCCCGGCGTGTCGCTGTTTCACAGCGAGTCGATGCCGACCGGACCGACCGGCATCGACCACCGCCGCGCCATCGTGTTCGCGAACGAACCGTACCCGTTCCTCCTCGAACTCGTGTTGCGCCACCGGGCGATCCCCAACCGTGTCGTGCTCCAGAACAGCACGGCGACGGTGATCGCCACGGTCGGCGAGTGGGACGACTTCCGCGCGATCGCCGACGACGTCGAGGCAAAGCTCGGCCGATTTGACGTGATCCGGGTCAACGAAACCGACCGTCCGGGCGAACCCCTCGACAGCGGACGGCTGTCGGATGTCCTACTCTCGAAGCTCACCGACGACCAGCTCAACGTCCTCGAAACCGCCTACTCGATGGGCTATTTCGCCGTTCCCCGCGACGCCTCGGCCCAAGCGGTCGCCGACGAGCTCGGGATCCAGCAGTCGACGTTCAGCGAGCGCATCCGCACCGCCGAGCGGGCGTTTCTCGAACTGGTGTTCTCCCCTCGATGAGCGGTGCTGGGTGGTCGGTGTGGATCGGACAGCCCGATCCTCTCGATCGACGGTCATACTTAAAGAACGATGATGTTCACCGCCGTTCGTGAACATCGACTTGGAGATACCCCCGCTACGAGTGGCCATGGCAGATGATGGCAGACGAACCGATTCGCCGACCACGACCCGCCGCGGGTGGCTCGCAATCGCCGCGGGAGCCACACTCGGGACGGCCGGATGTCTCGGCGGCGGCTCCGGCAGATCGGACCGCGAGACGCGCGTCCCATCGGGTGTTTCGGCGACGGTCGAGACCAAGTACTGGCACGACTGGCCGACAATCGAGGCCGACGCGCCGCCGATGGAGTACACCGCGCATGCGGGGGCGGCGCTCGATCCCGTCACCCTCGAGTTCTCGACGGAGGACGACCCGTGGATGCGCGAGCACGCGTTCACGGTCCAGCGTGCGTTCACCGAGCTCGGCGTGCCCACGACGCTCAACAACCGCCCGCTGAACCAGCTCTACGCACAGAGCTGGACCACGGCCGGGCTCGAAAACATGGTCTCGATGAGCACCCACGGGCCGGACCCCCAGCGCGGGCTCGATCCCAACCCGCTGATGATGCGCCGGTACAAGTCGAGCGCGTCGAACTACGACAACTACTGGCACCCGAAACTCAACGAGATTCTCGACGAACAACGCCGTCAGACGGGCGACCGTGAGGCACGAAAGCGACTCGTCGACCGGGCACAGAAGATCTTCGCCCAGGACGTCGGCGCGCTCATCACGCTGATCCCGGACGTCATCACGGCCGCCAACGAGCGGAAGTGGGACGGGTACGTGTCGACGCCGGGCAACGGACCCACCGGCGACGCCTTTCAGTGGACCGAGGTCAACCTCCAGCCCACGGCCGGCGATCGGTCGTTCGTGAAGGGAACGACCATCTCGATGAACTCGCTGAACCTGCCGTGGGCGGCCGGCGGTGCGGAGTCGAAGCGACTCACCTACATCTACGACGGGCTGTTCGACGCGTCGCCACAGCTCGACGTGATCCCCGCGCTCGCGACGAGCGCGGAGTTCGTCGACGACACCACCGTCGAGATGTCGCTCCGAGAGGGCGTTACGTGGCACGACGGGGAACCGTTCACCGCCGAGGACGTGAAGTTCACCGTCGATTTCTATACCCAGAACTCCTCGACGAGCCAGGCACCCTTTTACGAACCCATCGACTCCGTCGAAGTTCTCGACGACCACGCGGTGCGGTTCACCCTCAAGCGGCCGGACGCGGCGTTTCTGACCCAGCGGGTGGTCCGGAGCGCGATCATCCCGAAACACCACTGGCAGGACGTCGACAGCCCGACCCAGTACAGCCCCGCGAACCCGATCGGCACCGGCCCCTTCGAGTTCGAAAGCTGGTCTCAGAGCAGCAAGTTCGTGGTGAGTCGCAGCGACGGCCACTGGATGTGGGACGACGAGTGGCGCGCCGAGCATCTCGGCGACGCCGCGGCCGCCGGTCCGGGGATCGACCGCGTGATCTGGGTCAACGTCGGGAACATCAACGCGCTGATCGGCGGGATCCAGAGCGGCGACATCGACGCGATCGCCGGCCGGCTGTCGAGCCAGCAGGCCGAACGTGCCGCGGGGTCCACCAGCGTCGAGAAGAAAGTCGCCGACAACTTCGCGCCGCTGGATACGAAGCTCATGTTCTCCGCACCGCTGATCCGCGACAAGGAGTTCCGGATCGCGCTCGCGAAGGCCGTCGACAAAAAGGGGTTCGTGAAGCAGGTCCTCCAGGGCCGCGCGACCGTTCCGCCCGGCGAGAACTTCATTTCGGACATCATGCAGTGGCACAACCCCGACACTCACGACTACGGGTACGACACTGAGGCGGCACGATCGATCCTCGAACGCGCCGGCTACACGTGGGACGACAACGGCAACCTCCAGTTCCCGAACGGGCCCGCGTGGGGCGCGTTCGTCGAACGGGTACAGAACGGCAACTGCCACCGGCGGCGGGACGCCCTCGGACAACGGAACTTCGCCACCGATGACTGAGAACGCATTCGCTGGAGGCGTCACCGCCGACGGCTCCGCACACGACGCGATCACCACCGAGCAGTACCAACTCGTCGAACAGCATTGGACGATCGTCACCCGGGAGGTGGGAACGTGAGCCAGTTCCAGCGGTTCCTCGCGAAGCGGATCGGGATCTCGGTGGTGCTCACGCTGGTCGCCGTCTCGGTGATCTTCTTCACGCTCCGGCTGCTGCCGGGCAGTCCGTTCACGCAGCTGGTGGCATCGGGCAACCTCACCGAACAGCAGATCCAGGAGATCATGCGGCTCTACGGACTGAACAGGCCGCTCGGCGAGCAGTATCTCGCCTACCTCCGGAACCTGCTCACGTTCCAGTTCGGCTTCTCGATCCGCCAGAGCCGGCCGGTCTGGGCCATCCTCGGGCCGAAGCTGCTCAACACGCTGGTGTTGCTCGTCCCGGCGCTGGTCTGTACCGCCGTCTTGAGCACGGTGCTCGGGATGGTCGCGGGCTGGAATCGTGGCTCGTGGCTCGAAACCAGCAGCATCGTCGCGACCACGTTCTTCCGGTCGACGCCGGTGTTCATCACCGCGCTCGGGTTCATCATCGTGTTCGCGTACACCCTCGATCTCGTGCCGGCGTTCGGGATGCGTGACATCACCGTCACCCCGAGCGGGGTCGGAGCGTACTTCTCGCTCGATTTCCTCCATCACTACCTCCTGCCGTTCACGGTGGCGGTGCTCTACTACAGCGGCGACTTCCTGCTGCTCGCCCGCAACGGCATCGTCGAGCGGAAAGGATCGGCGTTCCTCAAACTCCACCGCGCGAAGGGCCTCTCCGAGACCGAACAGCTCTGGCGCGCCGGCCGGAACTCGCTGCTGCCCGTACTGACGTACTTCGCGCTCCGGCTCGGGATGGTGTTTCAGGGTCTCATCCTGCTCGAAGTGGTGTTCGGCTGGCCCGGCATCGGCCGCCAGCTCGTCACCTCGATCGCCCAGCAGGACTACCCCGTGGTGCAGGCCGCGGTGTTCCTGATGGCGCTCGCGGTCATCATCATGAACCTCGTGGCCGACGTGCTCTCGGCGTACTTCGATCCCACCGTTTCGATGGGAGGTGGGAGCTGATGTCCGTCGAGTTCTCGCGGCCGACCGGCGACTGGCTGCGGACGAAGGTCGGTCAGGCCCGCGATCAGCTCCGATTCATCGCCGATGACCGTCCGGCGCTCGTGAGCATGGTGATCCTCGCGGGCTTCCTGTTCCTCGGCGTGTTCGGCCCACTGATCGCCCCGCACGACCCGATCCGCTACAGCGTGCTCTCGGCGGAGGGGGTCATCATGCGGTTGCATCCGCCGACGCTCGCGGCCCCGTTCGGTACGACCGCCTACGGCAAGGGCGTGCTGAGCCAGTTCCTCGCTGGGGCCCAGCCGACCCTGATCGTGGGGCTGTTCGGTGGGGTGGCGACCGGTGGGATCGGCTTCCTCGTCGGGCTGGTCAGCGGCTACTACGGCGGCTGGGTCGACGAGATCCTGATGCGGCTCACCGACCTCACGTTCTCGCTGCCGTTCATGCCGATGGCGCTGCTGTTGCTCACTTTCATCCAGCCCAACATCTGGATCATCACGCTGATCGTCGCGGCGTTCCTCTGGAAGATGCCCGCCCGGGTCGTGCGCTCGGAGGTGCTCTCGGTCCGCGAGCGGACGTTCGTGAAGTCCGCGCGTGCGAGCGGTGCGAGCGACCTCCGGACGATGTTCGTCCACGTCGCGCCGAACGTCCTGCCGATCGGCTTCCTCTACACGGCGTACGGCGTCGCGTGGTCGATCGCAGCACAAGCCAGCCTCGCGTTCCTCGGCTTCGGCGATCCCACCACGACGAGCTGGGGCCGGATGCTCAGGCAGCTGTTCGCCTCCGGGAGCATCCGGGTCGCGTGGTGGTGGGTGCTCCCACCAGCGCTCGGCATCGCCGCAGTCACGACGTCGGTGTTCCTCGTGGGACGTGCCTACGAGGAAGTCATTAACCCCGAAATCAACGGATAATCAATGAGTTTGCTCGAAGTCGAAGACCTGACGGTCACGTACGGTACCGACGACGGCCGCGTTCACGCCGTCAACGGCGTCTCCTTCGCGATCGAGGAGGGGATCAACTACGGCCTCGCCGGCGAGAGCGGCTCCGGCAAGTCCACCGCCGCCGAAGCCGTTCTTGGATTGCTGCCCGGCAACGGCCGGATCGACGCTGGGTCGGTGCGGTTCAAAGGTGAGGACCTCCTGGAGATGTCCGCCGACGAGCGCCAGGACGTCCTCTGGGAGGAGATCGCGTACATCCCTCAGAGCGCGATGGACGCGCTCGATCCGTCGATGAGCTGCGGCGCGCAGATCCGCCAGGCGATCAGCAAACACCGGAACGTCTCGACCGCGAACGCGCGCGATCGGGTGCGCGAGCTGTTCGAGATGGTCGGCCTCGATCCCGATCGGGCCGACGACTACCCCCACGAGTTCTCGGGCGGGATGCGCCAGCGCGTCACCATCGCGATGGCACTCGCGCTCGAACCCGACCTGATCGTGGCCGACGAGCCCACCACGGGCCTCGACGTCATCGTTCAGGACAAGATCGTCGACACCATCCTCGACATCCAGGAACGCATCGACAGCTCGCTCCTGCTCATCACCCACGAGATCGGCGTCATCGCCGAGACCTGCGAGGAGCTCTCGTTGCTCTACGGCGGGAAGGTGATGGAACAGGGCAGCGTCGACAACGTCCTCCTGAACCCCACCAACCCGTACACGATGGGGCTGAAGAACTCCTTCCCCGAGGTCGACGACCTCGGCGACGATCCGGTGGCGATCCCGGGATCACCGCCCGACCTCGGCCAGCCCCCCGAGGGCTGTGCGTTCGTCGACCGGTGTCCGTTCGCCACCGAGGAGTGCGAGCGCACGCACCCGCCGTTGGTCGATCTCCCGAACCGCAACCACCGCTCGGCGTGCCACCACGTCGACGAAGCTGCACAGATGCGCAACGCGGCGGGCGATCCCGAAACGTGGGGTATCGAGCTGGCTGACGACGAACACGAGGACGAAGAGAGCGAGGAGATCCTGCGTGTCGATGGGCTGGAGAAGTGGTACGGCACGTCCCAGCCGCTGCTCGACCAGATCCGCGGCGAGGAGCCGCCACAGGTGAAAGCCGTCGACGGGGTCTCCTTTTCGGTGCAGCGCTCGGAGATCCTCGGCGTCGCTGGCGAGAGCGGCTGCGGGAAGTCGACCCTCGGCGAGACGATCTCGCTGCTCGAAGACCCGACCGGTGGCCAGATCGTCTTCGACGGCAAAACCGCCGCAGAGTACAAAAGCGGCGGGATGAAGGAGTTCCGCCGGAAGCTCCAGGTCGTCTTCCAGGACCCCTTCGACTCGCTCAACCCGCGTCAGACCGTCGGCCAGCTCGTGACCGAGCCGCTGACGATCCACGGCCTCGCCGAGGGGCGGCGCGAGGAAGCCGCGAGCGAGACGCTCGAACGGGTCGGGCTGACCCCGGCCGACGCCTTCCTCGATCAGTACCCACACGAGCTGTCGGGCGGTCAGCGCCAGCGGGTCGCCATCGCGCGGGCGCTGGTGGTCGATCCTGACTTCCTCGTCTGTGACGAGCCCGCATCGATGCTCGACGTCTCGCTCAAGGTCAACCTCCTCACCCTGCTGCGCGATCTCGCCGACGAGGACGACATCGGGATCATCTACATCTCCCACGACCTTGCGAGCCTCGCGCAGGTCACCGACCGGCTCGCGATCATGTATCTCGGCCGGCTGGTCGAACTCGGGGCGACCGACGAGATCATCTCGAACCCGAAACATCCCTACAGCGCGGCGTTGCTCGCGGCCTCGCCCGAGAAGGACCCCTCGGCCGACCGGGATCGCGTGCTGCTCGACGGCGAGCCGCCGGACCCGGTCGATCTCCCCTCTGGTTGTGTGTTCGCCCCGCGCTGCCCGAAAGCGAGCGAGGAGTGCTGGGAGGCTGAGCCGGCGCTCGATGAAGCTGGTAGCGACGATCACACGGCGGCGTGTTACTTCCCGGTCGAGGGTGCGCTCGACACCGATTTCGACGCGTCCGACGCGCCCTCGGAGGAGTCGTACTCGGACTGACAGAGAGCCGATGGTTCCGGGCTGTTCTAGCTGGCGTCCCCGTCGTGGACCGCGTCGAGGTCCTCGACCGTCGGGGCGTTGACGATCGTCACGGTGTTGCCTTCTTGGCGGATCGAGAACGCGTCGGCGAACGGTGATTCTTCGTCAACTCGCCAGACGTTACCGGTGTCGCTGGTGGGTTGGCCGCCCCAGTGAGCGAGGAGTTGCTCGTAGCCCGCCACGAACTCGCGGGCTTCGACCGGCGAGTCCCACGCCAGTTTCCAGACGTAGCCCGTCCGGTTTTGCTGCTGGTAGACGACCATCTTGTCGCCGTCCCAGCCGTCGGTGTAGTTGAGCCCGTAGTTGAACGGGTCGGTTTGGTTGACGCCGCCGATCCCGCCGTTGAGGAACTCGCGGGGCGAGACGGTCGAAGAGCGGTTGTAGTCGTCGTACAGGGTGTACGCGAACATCGCCGTGAGTCCCGATTGGCCGAGCACGGCGTAGTCGGGCTGCCCCGGACGGTCGAGCGCGACGCGCGACCACTCATCGGCACTCGTCTCGCTGATCGAGACGTTCGTGGGGGCGTCCTCGCCGTATTTTTCGGGATGGATCACCTGCTCGGTGCTCGCGGGCAGGTCGTCGTAGAGCGCGTTCACGCCCTCCCAGCCGTCTTGCTGGTAGATTGCGTCGACGAAGCCCGGGCCGTCGGCGTACGGGAAGAAGCTGAGGATGTACACTCCGAGATGGAGGTTCCCACCGGCTGCACTGCCGTTGCTGGCGCTCTCCGAGTCGATATCGGGACATTCCCATTCGTCACCGCAGCGGTCGTCGTACTGGCGCTGGACGTAGTTGGCATCGCCCTCGATGAGGCCGTTCCGGGCGTTGTACGCCTCCCGAGTCCCCGGATTACTCGACGTGAGATCGAACTGCTGGTCCTGAAGCGCGTGCACCAGCTCGTGGGCGAGCGTCGAGCGGTTGAGTCGCGGCGTCTCGGACGACGAGACCACCACGATGGAGTCCTGGGTCGGGCTGTAGTACCCGAGGACGTTCTGGCCGCGGTTCGACTGCTGGACCGCGAGCGAGTTCTCGTCCTCGCCGATCAGGAACAGTCCCTCGAACTTCGTGTTGTCGAACGTCCGAAACGCCGGTGCGGCGTCGCCGCCTCCGCTGCTCGGTCGCTGCTGGAACTCCTCGCGCGAGATCACCTCGACCGGCACCGTTCGGTTGAACTCGAGCTGTCGGATCCGCTCTAACCGCGCCATCGTGCGGTTGACGACCGCTCGACGTTCGGTCGCGTTGAGTCCGTCCTCGCCCACGACCGGCACCGACTCGTTGTACCAGACGCCGTTCTCCCAGCCGAGTACGTCCTCGGCGGGATCGTCGATGCTCTGCACCGCCTGTTGGCTGCTCTCGGTGGCTGAGTCGTTACCGGTCGTCCCGTCGGATTCACCGACCGTTCCGGTCGCGGCGTCGGTCGCCGGCGCGGTGGTCGCGTCGCCGGACGTGGGTGACGCCTCCGGCGAGGTGTCGTTGCCGGCCGATCCGTTGCCGGCGGTGAAGGGCACGCTACAGCCGGCGAGAACCACGAGAACGGCGAACAACAGGGCGGCGAGCTGTCGCATATTCGGGTGACGGAGGCGACGGACAAAAAGGACCCGCCCGGAGAAACTGACTTCCGGAAACCGGTCTTGTACTACGCATGAAGTTCGATCCCGACCGAACCGCCGTCGTGGTGGTCGACATGCAAAACGGGTTCTGTCATCCCGAGGGCAGCCTCTACGCACCGGGGAGCGAGGGGGTCGTCGATCCGATCGCGGACCTGCTCGACGATGCGCGCGACGCCGGCGCGAGTGTCGTCTTCACGCGCGATGTCCACCCTCCTGAGCAGTTCGACGACACCCACTACTACGACGAGTTCGATCGCTGGGGTGAGCACGTCGTCGAGGGGTCGTGGGAGACCGAAATCGTCGATGGGCTCGACGTCAGGGACGAGGATCACGTGGTCGCAAAACACACCTACGACGCTTTCTACGAGACCGAGCTGGAGGGGTGGCTCGATGCCCACGGGATCGACGACCTCGTGCTCTGTGGCACGCTCGCCAACGTCTGCGTGCTTCACACCGCCGGCAGCGCTGGCCTGCGCGACTTCCGGCCCGTCCTCCTCGATGAGGCGATCGGCTACATCGAGGAAGACCACCACGAGTACGCGCTCGATCACGCCGACTGGCTGTTTGGCGAAGTCACGAAGCGCGCGGATGTCACGTTCGAATAGCAGTGGTTTCGATCGAACACCACGCACTCCCCGAGTCAGCGCCGAAACAGCCGATAGGCACCCTGCCCCGTGGCGACCGCTTTCGTCTCGCCGTCGGGAGCCTCGCTCTCGACCGTCACGGTGGAAACACCGACGCTCGACCCCGCACGGATCACGTCGGCGGTCGCGGTGAGGTCGCCGGCAGCGGGTCGGAGATAGTTGACGTTGAGGTTGATCGTCGCCACGCCGTCTTCCATCGGGTCGTCGAGGGCGGGCCGGAGCGCGATCCCGCCGGCGGTGTCGATCAGCGTCGCGGCGATCCCGCCGTGGATGTTCGCGGTCGCGTCGCCGTCGCCGTTCGGTCGCGTGTTCGTGAGCTTCTCGTCGAACGGGATCGTCATCACGAGCCGATCGTGTTCCATCGACTCGACCTGCGTTCCGAGCCACGACAGATAGCCGTGGTCGTCGATGTATGCTTGGAGAAAAGCGGCCGCGTCGTCCGTCTCGTCGATCATGGAGCCACCGCGAGCGCCAGCGGTTAGTAGCCACCGGTGCGTGAGACGTTACGGCAGGCAACAGCGTGAGGGTGGGGCGGCCACAACGAACGTCGTGAGCGACGACCCCGAGTACGACCTCGACTTCCGCGCCCATCCAGAAAGGTACGAGATCGGTCGCGGCGAGAAAGGGGTGTTCAAGATCGAACCCTACAAGAGCGAACTCCTCGGGCTGTGGGGGTACACGGACCGCGAGGCCGCACTCGTCTACGAGGTCTGGTGGAACCGAGTCGAGAACGACGACGAGTACCAACGGCTGAAAGCACAGCATCGAGAACACGACTGACTCGGTATTGTCGAGAGTGACGTGAAGTTGGCTAGAATCTGCCTCTTGATGCGACAAACCGATGGAAAAATGGTGTGTGCTCCGAAACGCCTCACAGTTACCCGAGACAACTGAGAACCGCAGGCCACTTCCTCCCCAGCCGACTCCCTCGTTCGCATCACTCGGTCATCCCTCGCGCGGTGTTGCGCGCCAACAAGCGGCGCGCAGCACGCGCCAACCGCAACCACTCAGCACCGCCAACCCCACTCGAATCGCGTGAGATCAGAACAGCGCTTCGGACTCGTCGAGCACGCGCGCGGGACCGCCGACCTCCCAGACGCGGGTGTCGACACCGCAGTCGGCGATGCGCTCCTCGACGCGCTCGACGTGCTCGGCCGTAGTGTTGACGTAGACGCTCGCGCCCGTGTCTGTCGAGAAGTAGACCGGAACGCCCGATTCCCGCAGCTCGCGGACCGTGGCGAAGATTTCGAGGGTTTCGGGCTGCCAGTAGACCCAGCCGGCGGGGCCGGTCATCGTGGTCGCGGCGAGCGAGAGCGAGTCGTGTTCGGCGAGTTCGAAGGTGCGGTCGAAATCGCCTGCCCGGAGCGCGTCGCGCATCTCGGCGAGCTGACCGTGGATGTGGGCGAGTCGCGCCTCGAACATGTGGCTATCGGCGGCTTCACGGTGGGCTTCCTCGGTTTCCTTGTACGCGGGCACGAGCGCCGCCACGATCCGGAGATCGTCTTCGAGGTCGCTCTCGATCCGCTCCGAACGACAGTCGATGTCGTTGCGCCCCGTGTGGAGGTCCGAGAACCCGCCCGTGACCGCCCGCGCCGACGACGCCGAGCCACGCCGTGCGACCGTCGAGACTTCGGGCAGCGTGAGATCGAGCCCTGCCGCGGTTGTCAGGGCCATCGCCGCTGCCGCGAAGCCCGACGACGACGAGCCGAAGCCCACGTTCGTCGGGAAATTGCTCTCGCTCTCGAAGCGCACGGGAGCCTCGACGTCCGCGAGTTCACGCACGCGCGAGACGACGCTCTCGATGCGTTCGCGCCCCCGCCCCTCCACGGTCTCGTCGTCGACGACGTACCGATCCTCTTCGAGCGAGTCGTCGAACGCCACCGTGGTGGTGGTGTTGCTCGGTGCGGTGCAGACGCTGATCGAGTCGTGGTACGGCAGCCGGAGCTCGTCATCGACCATGCCGTGGTACTTGACGAGTCCCTGGATCGGATGCGCGCGCGCGGTGGCTTTCATACCGTGCGAAGCGGCCGACACGCGAATAAACGTCCCGGAACCGCGCTCTCCACTGAAGGGTGCTGTCGGTGGAAACTGCCTGTTTTGACTGCGGTGGCGCGCGGGAGTACGCCGAAGGCGCACGACTCGTGCGAGGGATGACTGAGCGAGCGTAGCGAGCGAGGGAGTCGGTTGGGGAGGTGTGTGGCCGTTGCGGTACGGTAGCGGAGCGGTGGGCGGTTTCTCATATGCACCGGCACTCGCGGTTCGTTTCTCGTTTTGGCCTCTCTTTCCGACGTGAGCGATCAACGGAATACCGGGTGGCTCAATGCTTTTGTCTCAAGCTACCGAATCAACGGCATGGCTCCGAGGAGTCCGATCGAATCAATCGCAATCGTGCTCTACGAGGGGTTCGATGAACTCGACGCGATCGGCCCGTACGAGGTGTTCGAAAACGCCGCCGAAGCGGGGGCCGATCTCGATGTCGGACTCTGCACCCTCGAACCCACGAATCGAGTGACCGCGAGTCACGGTCTCGTCGTCGAACCCGCCGGCGCGCTCGACGATCTCGCTGACGACCCCGACCTCGTCGTGGTTCCCGGCGGCGGGTGGACGGATGGGGCGAAGCATGGCGCGCGAGCCGAGGTCGAACGGGGCGCGCTTCCGGACGCGATCGCGGAACGACACCGCAACGGCGCGAGCGTCGCGTCGGTCTGCACCGGCGGGATGATCCTCGCCGCGGCCGGCGTCCTCGATGGCCGACCGGCGACCACCCACCATGGGGCGATCGACGATCTCCGCGAAACGGCAGCGAACGTGGTCGACGCGAGAGTGGTTGACGACGGCGATGTCCTCACTGCCGGCGGCGTCACCTCGGGACTCGATCTCGCGCTGTGGCTCGTCGAACGGGATTTCGGGGCCGATACTGCTGAGACGGTCGCCCGCGAGATGGAGTACGAGCGACGCGACGAGGTGTATCGAGCCAACTGAGTATTCAGTACGCGGTGTCGACGGAACCGAACGCCTCAAACCACGCTCGGTCGGATGCGTCCGCATGGGAACGCCGCTCGATTCGCGCGAGGCACAGGCCACGGAAGTCATCGATCGCCTCGCGACCGAGTACCCCGACACGACGATCTCGCTCGATTTCTCGACCCGGTTCGAACTCCTCGTCGCGGTGATCCTCTCGGCGCAGTGTACCGACGAGCGGGTAAACAAGACGACTGCCGACCTGTTCGAAACCTACCCGTCGCCGGAAGCGTTCGCGAACGCGCCCCAAGAAGAACTCGCCGAAGCCCTGAACTCGATCACCTACTACAACAACAAGGCGAGCTACATCCGCGAGTCGGCCCAACTCGTCGTCGAGGAGCACGATGGCGAGGTTCCGGACACGATGGCCGCGCTCACCGACCTCCCTGGTGTGGGGCGCAAGACCGCGAACGTCGTGCTCCAGCACGCACACGATGTCGTCGAGGGGATCGTCGTCGACACCCACGTCCAGCGGATCACCCGGCGGCTCGGGCTCACCGACGAGGAACGACCCGAGAAAATCGAGAGCGATCTGATGGGGTTCGTGCCCGAGGACCGCTGGCAGGCGTTCACTCATCTGTTCATCAGCCACGGTCGGGCGACCTGCACCGCACGAAACCCCGACTGTGCCGACTGCACGCTCGAAGACGTCTGTCCCTCGTCGAAGCGCGACTCTGCCGTCGATCTCGCTAGCGACGAGGCGTGGTGACCGACGGCCGCCGGACGATCGTTTGTTTCGAACGATTCCGTGCCGTTTCGACCGAAAACGGATGAACGGCCGGCGGGGGGTTTTGTGGAGTATCCCGAAGCGATGGCTGCAGCCAGCCCCGGGCTGCACTGCTGCGCGTGGCATCACCGATCGGTCCCGAACTGATCCTGGCTCGGGACCGATCGGTTTTCGTTCGACGAGACCCGATTCAGGCCAGATAGCGGAGCGCGTACCGGGCGATCCCCACGACGTACGCCAGCAGCCAGAAGATCACGTAGCCGAACACGCCGATCCGGAGTCGGCTCCGCCAGTGATCCATCCGATCGGAGCCGATCTCGTCGAGGAGCACGTCCTCGTCGTAGTCGTGATACAGGTTGTGCCGACGTTTCGCGCGAAAGATCCTGACGATCCCCGTGAAACCGAAGGCGAGCATGGCGTACGCCTGGAGCCCAAGAAAGGCGTGGAGCGCCGACGCACCGCCCAACTGCTGGAACAGCCGGGGGAGCATCCATACCAGCAGAGGGATCGTGGTGAGCGCGAGCCCGGTGACGATGAACTTGAGGTGGTAGGTCAGCACGCTCCACGTCACGTTCTCGGTGTCGATCATGATCCACGCCCCGTAGAGAAAGCAGGGAAAGCTCGCTGTGACCAGCGCCGCGACGATCGTCGCCACCGCCGCGTCGGCCAGTCCGAACATGGCCGAACTCGCTGTCCTGGGCGCTAAAGACTGCCGAAACCCGCTCGCGGGCGGTCGGAAAGCCTAACCCGGCCCGTGGCGTAGATAGAGCAATGGCCGATCCTCGATCCTCGTCGTCGAACGACGACGGGACCGCGGATGCGAGCGACCGCCCAGCGGACCGAGCGGACGCTACGGACGACGAGACGGACGAACTCCGTCGACAGGTCGAGGAAACCTACGATTTCGAGGAGTTCGGGCCGCGGGACATGGCCGAAATGAGCCCTGAGGAGTGGGACGCCGCCTTCGACGAGGAGGCGTGGATCACGGGCACGGAGCTCCTCGACCGTGTCGAGGCCGATCTGCTGAGTCGGATCGCCGGCCGTGAGGTGTTCGCCCGGATCGAGCGCGTCGACGACGGACTGCTCGCGTACTCCGACGAGGGGTACGTCCACGTCGCTCCCGACGGCAGCGTCGAGGGTCGAGGAACCGTACTGCGCGACGTCAAACCGACGGTCGCGCTCTGTTCGATGGACGACTACGACGTGCCGGAGCCCCCCGACGGCGACCCGCTACCCGACCCCGCGACGGTGCCGGAAGGGGGCGGCGAACTCGGTAACTGGATGCTGCAAGCCGTCGCCGCCGCCCAGCTTCTCGTCGGTCTGGGACTGATCGGCGCGTATCTCGTTCTCTCGGGTCTCAGTACGATCGCCGCGCCCGTGATCGGCCTGCTGTTCGTGCTGTTCTCGTTGGTGCTCTTCCTTCAGGTGGCGAACGCACGGCTCTCCGATAAGTTCCGGGCGGAGGAGTACCGCGACCGGTTGCGGGCGGTCGGCGTCGGCTCGGGCGAGCGTCCCGACGTCCTGCCGGAGAAATATCGTGACGTCGATCGGGAACAGCCGGCCGGCGAGATCGCGAACGCCGACACCGAGGGTCGGGGCTCCGGAACGTCCGAACAGGGGAGCGACGCGCGCGATGCCGAGGACTCTCGCCCGTCGGCATAGTGGCCACGGGCCCCGCATTCGGTGGACTTATGCGAAGCCAGACCCGAGTGCGGACACACATGAACAGGCGGGATTTTCTGCTGGCGACAAGTGTCGCGGCCGGCGGCACAGCCGCCAGCGGGGCGGCCGCCGCACAGCAGGGCAACGCCTCCGGTGGCGGCAACGAAACCGGGGGCGGCAACGCCACTGGCGGCAATCAAAGCGCCGGTGGAAACCAGAGTGGCGGTAACGCGACCGGTGGCAACGCAACCGGTGGGAACGCGACCGGTGGAAACCAGAGCGCAGGTGGCGGTGGTGGTGGCAGCACGACAACAGTCGAGGTCGGGACAGGTTCGGGAACCTCCTTCGGTCCCGAGGAAGCCACCATCGCACCCGGCAGCACCATCGTCTGGGAGTGGACCGGCGAGGGTGGCGCACACAACGTCGTCGCCGACGACGGCGCGTTCAACAGCGGGAGCCCGGAGGAAGGCAGCGGAATCACCTTCCAGCACACCTTCCAGGAGGCCGGTGAGTTCACCTATCACTGTGCTCCCCACGAGGCCGTCGGGATGGTCGGGACGATCGTCGTTCAGGAGGGCGGCGCGAGCAGTGGTGGCGGTGGCGGCGAGGAGGAAGTCGACCCCGAGGAGATGGGCGTGGCGTTCCAGGCGCATTTCGTCGGGATCGCCACCCTGCTGATGATGGTCCTTTCGTTGATCTATAGCTTCTTCGCGCTGAAGTACGGTGAATCGCCGAACGCGAAGGGAGGGAACAACTGATGAGCTCCTCCGGTAGCACGTACGGCGACATCCACCGGTACGAGCCGGCCCGCGAGAGTACCGCGGCCGCGATCGCGATCGTCCTTCTGACGGTGGTCGAAGTGGTGTTCGTCGGGCTGTTCGCCTACGGCCTCGTCAGTGGCTGGGGGACGGACGAGCTCGGCAACATGTATCTCGGCGCGGCGCTCGCGATCGTGTTCGTGGATCTCGCCTTCATTCTCATGCTCTACCGCAAGGAGTTCCTGCCGGACGTGATGATCGTCAAAAAGCGCCGCCGGAAGTGGGAGGATCTCTATATCCGCGAGGAACAGCAGACGGGGACGAGCGCCACCGACGGCGCGTGGGACTCCGTGAAACGTGCAGTCTACCCCTACTACAAGCGATAAACCATGCCAGAGAACGAAGACCGATACCCAGCCGAATCGGGACGGAGACGGTTCGTGAAGGGCGTCGTCGGTGCCTCGGCGCTCGGTGCGACCGGGATTTCGACCGCGCTCGCGACCAACCTCACCACCACCTCCTCGGGGGCCGGTGGCGGGGCAGTCCAGTATTACGGCATCGAGAACACCGACGGGCCGGCTCCACGTGGACTGCCACAGATCCCCATCGAAGTCACCGGCAACGGAGAGATCAAAGGGATCTGGCCCGAGGTGAAGACGGAGACGGTCAACAACGAGGAGGTCCAGCTCGCTGAGATGCAGCTCGGTGGCACCACCTACTCCAGCGAGTGGTTCCAGTACTGTGGCGTCCAGACGTACCCCGGCATCCGACCTGGTGCCGACCAGAGCAACTTCCTCCGATCGGGCCCCCAGCCGAGCTTCGAGTGGCAGAGCGAGCTCAGCCCCGGAGACAAGCTCACCGTCGACATGTTCGACGACTACGAGACGTGGGGTAACGATGTCGGCACGGCCGGCATCGGTAAGCCCGCATCGGCGACATGGCGCTCGCAGGACCTCTCGCCACAGGAGACGGTTCCGGTACAGGTGATGCGGAGCACGCGGATCGAGGAGCTCGCTCAGAACGCGAGCGATCCCGCGATCCGGGAGTGGCTGCAAGCGAGCACGTCACAGGGGTTCATCGCGTGGCTCAACAAGTGTACTCACTTCTGTTGTGTCCCCGGGTTCAAACAGACCGCCGACTTCGGCGCGGCGAACGCGGTGTACTGTCCGTGCCACCAGTCGGTGTACGATCCGTTCAGCATCGTTGAACGGCAGTTCACGTCGCTGCCGCGGCCCGAGGACACCGGCAGCAGTAGTGAGTCGGGCTCCGGCGGTGGTGAGTAACCCATGAGTCTCGAACGGAGCGACGACCACGACCACGAGGGGTGGATGGAGCGGAAAGACCTCACCCCGATCGAGGGGGCGTATCTCACCGTCTTGCTCTGGCTCGACAAGCGGCTGCGGCTGGTCGACTACCTCGAGGTTCTGGAGAACCTCTACTACAAGGTCAATCTCCAGATGCCCAAGAGCCACACCGAGCAGTACAACCTCGACAACAAGTTCTGGTACTGGTACCCGCTGTACGCGCTCGGGAGTTTCTCGACGATCGCCTATGTGGTGGCGGCCATCTCGGGCGCGCTACTCGGCTTTTACTACTCGCCAGCGGCAGCCTCGGGGGCCTGTACCATCGACGGCGCGTCGGTGGCGTACTGTTCGCTTACCGCGATCATGACCGACATCAACTTCGGGTTCATGCTCCGGAGCATTCACCGGTGGTCGGCGCAGGTGATGACAGCCGCCGTGTTCCTCCACATGCTCCGGGTCTACTTCACCGGCGCGTACAAGGAGCCACGCGAGCTCAACTGGATCCTCGGCATCGTCCTCATCTCGCTCACGATGGTGTTCGGCTACACCGGCTACCTGCTGACGTGGGACCAGCTCGCGTACTGGGCCGGCCAGATCGGCGTCGAGATGAGCCTCTCGATCCCGCTCATCGGCGAGTGGGTCGCACAGCTCATCTTCGGCGGGTTCTCGCTGGGTCAGGCCACCCTGATGCGGATGTATATCCTCCACGTGTTCTTCTTACCGTTCGTGGTGACGGCGCTGATCGCCGTGCACATCGGCATCGTCTGGATGCAGGGCATCGCGGAACCCCACTAGATCAATGACCCGAGACAACGCCACCGACACGGACGAATCGAGCGGGACCGACACGGGCGAGGGCGTCGCCGCCGACGGCACCGGCATCGTCGCGCCCGACGACGAGACCCCGACGTGGGGCGAGCGCAAGGAGCGCACTCAGGGGCTCTCGCGGCTGACCTACGAGTACTTCGAACGCTCGCGCCGTGAGGATCAGGACCTCCGCACCGAGTCGAGCTACGTCGAGCGCGACGTGCTCGCGTTCCCGACGTGGCCCCACGAGATGGTCCGCAACCTCGCGCTGACGAGCTTCTTCGTCGGACTGATCATCTTCCTCGCGGCGACGCTGCCGCCGCACCTCGGCGCACCCGCGAACCCGAGCCAGACGCCCGCGATCATCCTGCCGGACTGGTATCTCTACTGGTCGTTCGGCCTGCTGAAACTCGGGCCGCTGAACCCCGACCTCGCCGTTCTGGGTGGGAAGAAGCTCCTCCAGGACTCCACGTACGGCGTGCTCGCCAATCTCGTGGTGGTCGGGTTCATCGCGATCGTTCCGTTCCTCAACAAGGGGAGCGCGCGTCGGCCGGTCGAGCAGCCGTTCTGGTCGGCCGTCGGCATGTTCGGCGTGGTGTTCGCCGTGATGATCAGCGCGCTGTCGATCAAGAACCTCATGCCGACGTGGTTCGACACCCATCTCCTGTTCGATCTCACCTTCCTCCTGCCGTTCGTGGCAGGGTTCATCACCTACGGCATCCTGCGTGCGATGCGCGAGGGGTACATGTTCGACCTGAACCGTCGGTACTACCGGCTCCGACCGCCGCGATAGCGTCGTGAGCTCCGACACCGGCTCCGAGGCCGACGGCAGCGACGGCGGGAGCAGGGGTCGCGAGATCGTCGTCCCGCTGCGAACCTACAAGGCGGTCACGGTGTTCTCGACGCTACTCGCGATCGTCTGCGTACTGCTCGGCTTCGCCTTTCTCGACGCTGCCACCGCCGAGGCTGGCCCGCTGCCGGTGCTGTTCGATCTGCTGCCATCGGTCGGGCTCCCGGTCGGCTCGGGCGTGATCTCGCTCGTGCTCGTCCTGATCGGGCTCGGGCTCATCGCGGTCGGTGCCGGGGTGTACGTGCTCGGCACCCGCTTTCGCACTGCGGGGATGCGGAACGCTCAAGACGACAGCGACGAACTCTCGGGCAATGAGTGACGAATTCGCCAAGGGCCTGGCGATGCTCACCGGTGGGCTGCTCGGGTGGATGGTGCTCTCGGGCTGGTATGCCACCGAGAGCTTCGAGTCGCCGAAGCAGCTCATCGCCGAGCCACCCTCCGGTCTCGAACTGTTCGGCACGCTCTCGCTCACCCTTCGAGAAGCCCTGTTCTGGTTCGCCATCGTCGGCGCGCTCGTCTTCTGGGTGCTGATTCCCGCAAGCCAGCGGGCACGCATCGCGTGGAACGAACGTCAGTCGAGCTAGCGTCGACAGCGCTCCACGACTTCTCACCGTTCTCCAAATCGATAGCGACGGGAACCGACCCGTGATTCCCCGCTGTCTCCACTTTTGATTGATTTACTTTGCGGCGGTGCGGTCCTGGTGTCCTGCGGTCGCTCCGCGACTGCAGGGCTCAGGAGAGCTTGCTCTCCTGGTGGATGAAGGGCGAGACGCGCGAACGAGCGAAGCGAGTGAGTAGCGAACACCGGAGCACGCTTCGCGCGTGGTTCGAGGGAGCTTCGCTCCCTCGTCATCACGAAAGGCGCTTCGCGCCTTTCGAACGACTCCGAGCTCCCGTTCGCTTCGCTCACGGGAACGAGGGGAGCGCGCGGTGAGGGCTTCGGCGGTGCTGTGCGGTTGCGAATCGATGTCCGTGCGAGCGAAGCGAGCACGGTTCGCCGCGAGCGAACGAGCGCAGCGAGTGAGCGAGCGGGTGTTTTTAGTCCAGGTTTTTGCGGGGAGGGGTGCCCGCAGCGCGCCACAGGCGCGCGAGGACACCCCTCTCCGTAAAAAAGTGGGTGCTTAGTAGAACTCGCGAACGAGGTCGGTGGCGTCCTCGGGTGCGCCGTCGGGGATGTCGGCCATGTTCTCGTCGAGGCCGTGGCGTTCGTTGTACGGCTCCGACTCCTCGTCCTGGTAGATGACGCCCTGATACTCGGTGTCCTCGTCCATGATCTTCTTTTGGGCGGCGTCGCGGTCGGTCGGGTCGTGACCTTCCTCGTCGAGATCGACGATCGCATCCCGGAAGTAGTCGTAGGTGTCGACGTCGTTGAACGTGACACACGGACTGTAGACGTTCACGAACCCGAAGCCGTCGTGTTCGACCGCCTGCTGGACGATCTCGGTGTGGCGCTGGGCGTCCGACGAGAACGACTGGGCGATGAAGCTGCCGTCGGCGGCGAGCGCGAGCGCGAGCGGGTTGACCGGAGCCTGTTTCGGCCCGTCGGGCGTCGTCGCCGTCTCGAAGTCCTCGCGCGACGTCGGCGAGGCCTGTCCCTTCGTCAGCCCGTAGATGCGGTTGTCCATCACGACGTAGGTCATGTCCATGTTTCGTCGTACTGCGTGGACGAAGTGACCAGCGCCGATGGAGTAGCCGTCGCCGTCGCCGCCCGAGACCATGACTTCGAGGTCGGGGTTCGCGCTCTTGACGCCGATGCCGACGGGAAGTGCGCGGCCGTGGACGCCGTGGAGCGCGTAGCTGTGCATGTACGTGCCGATCTTGCCCGAGCAGCCGATTCCCGCCACGACGAACGTGTTGTCGGGGTCGTTGCCGGTGTTGGCGAGCGCCTTCATCATGCCGTTCATGGTGCCGAAGTCGCCGCAGCCGGGACACCACGTGGGCTGCTTGTCGGACTTGAAGTCGGTGAACCTGACGTCTGAACTCATGTGGGAACCTCCTGGGCCGCGTCGAGTTTCTCGGTGATCCGCTCGGCCAGTTCGTCGGCCTTGAACCGCACGCCGTTGTACTTGTTTATCCGTTTGACTCGGGTAAGCGTGTCGCCTTCGACCACGTCGGCGAACTGTCCGGTCGCATTGCACTCCACCACGATGACCTCGTCGGCGGCCTCGATCTCCTCGGTGAGATCAGGCCGGGGGAACATGTACGGAACCGAGAGGAATCGAACGTCGATGTCGGCCTCGTCGAGAAAGCCCATCGCCTCGCGCATCGCGCCCTCGTTCGATCCCCACGAGAGGACGAGCGTGTCGGCATCGCTGTCGCCGAACTCGCGGTAGTCCCAGTCTTCCTCGTTTTTGGCGGTCTCGACCTTCTGATTGCGTTTGTCGACCTGCTCGATCCGCACCTCTTGCTCCTCGGTCCGGCGGCCGAGCTCGTCGTGTTCGAGTCCGGTCGTCATGTGTGCGCCGCCCGACGTTCCAGGCAGCGTGCGCGGGCTGATGCCGTCGGCGGCCGGGAAGTGGGGCTGGAACTGGTCGCTGTCGTTGAGCCACGAATCGATCTCGTTCTCGTCGACGAGCTTGCCGCGGTCGATCTCCACACTGTCCATGTCGAACTCCTCGGGCTCGAACGTCTGTTCGGAGACCGCGAGCGCGAGATCGCCCACCAGATAGACCGGCGTCTGGTACTTCTCGGCGAGGTTGAACGCCTCGATCGTCTTGTGGAAACACTCCGATATCGTGGTCGGTGCGACCACGAACCGCGGAATCTCGCCGTGGCCACCGTACAGGAGCATGTCGAGGTCGCCCTGTTCCTGTTTGGTTGGCATCCCGGTCGAGGGGCCCGATCGCATCACGTCACAGATCACGAGCGGCGTCTCGCTGGTGGCGACGAGGCCGAACGTTTCGGTCATCAGGTCGATGCCTGGGCCACTGGTCGCGGTCATCGAACGCGCACCCGCCCGCGCCGCGCCGAGCGCCATGTTGATGGCGGCGAGTTCGTCCTCGGCCTGCATCACGTGGCCGCCGTAGCGTTCGAGCCGGCCCTTGAGGTACTCCATCACGTCGGTCGCGGGGGTGATGGGGTAGCCCGAGTAGAACCGACAGCCCGCGGCGATCGCACCCATGCCGATGGCCTCGTCGCCGTTCAGCAGGACGTAGTCGTTGTCGGTGGTCTCGATGTCGTAGTCGAACTCGTCGTGGTCGAGCTCCTCGACGACGTGTTCCTCGCCGAGCCGCGCGGCCTGGCGGTTGTTCGCGACGATCGACTCGCCCTTGTCGCCGAAGCGCTTTTCGAGCGCTTCGTCGAGGTTCTCGATCGGGAAGTTCGCGACCTCACAGGCCGCGCCGAGCGCCACGATGTTCTGCATGAGCGCGCCGCCGGCGTCCTCCGCGAGGCGTTTGAGCGGGACGGGAAGCCCGATCATCCCCTCGGGGGCCTCGAAGTCCTCCATCATCGTGCGCTCGCCGTCGTAGATGATGACCGAGCCCTCGTGGAGTTCGTCCATGTTCTCCTCGACCGTGCGCTGGGTCAGCGCGATCAGAATGTCGAGCCGATCGACGACCGACTCGACGCGCTCGGTCGAACTCCGGACCTTGTAGGCGGTGTACCCCCCGCGGATCCGCGAGGCGAAGTCCTTGGAGGTGAAGACGTGGCGGCCCGCCCGCGAGAGCGCCTGCGCGAAGATCTTCCCCGTGGAGTTGATCCCGTCGCCGGCCTCTCCACCGATGGCCCAGTTCAAATCGTCTGGCATGTGCTGGGTCCGGGTACGCCATCTGCGGACGAAAAGGCTTCGGAACGATCGTCTACATCACCGACGAGTACGATCGTGTTTTCGGTTCTCAGGATTCGCTGCCGCCCGAATCACCCCGTCACGATCACCGATACCGATCCTCCCGACGGGTGTATCGAAGTCCCTTTGGCCGGGCCACGCCCAGCGTCGGCATGAAAGCGACACGAACGCGCGTGCGCGACAACCGGGCGGTCGGACCGGAAACCATCGCGCTCGATCTCGAAACCCCCGACGGGTTCGACGCCCGGCCCGGCCAGTTCGTCAAGCTCTCGCTCGATGTCGATGGCGAGCAACGCTCGCGGTTTTACACGCTCTCTTCGTCCTCAGTGGCGGACACGTTCGAGGTCACCGTCGGTGTCGATCCCGACGGCGAGGTCGCCCCCTACCTCGCGGAGCTCGACGCCGGCGATTCGGTGACGATGGCGGGGCCGTTCGGCAGCGCCCACTACGAGGACGAACCTCGGACCACCGTCCTCGCGGGCGGTCCGGGAGTCGGGCCCGCGATCGGGATCGCCGAGCGCACGCTCGACGACGGCGGCGAGACCGCGGTGGTCTATCGCGACGACGATCCCGTCCACGAGGACCGCCTCGACGCGCTCCACGACGCTGGCGCAACCGTCCACGTCGTCGGTTCGGACGCCGATCTGACCGATCCGACGGTGGACGCACTCGCCGGTGACGAGAACGAACAGGTGTTCGTCTACGGGTTCGCTGATTTCCTCGACGCCGCAACCGACGCGCTCGCAGCCGCCGGCGGCGACCCCGACAGGGCGAAGATCGAGAACTTCGGCTAAACGTTTTTACTGCGGGTGATCGCGCTCGCTCCGCTCGCGCTCAACCCCTTGCAAAAACGTTTATCAAAAACTCCCGCTCGCTCACTTTGTTCGCTCGCGGTGAGATTTCTATCCTCCCCGCAACCGCACAGCACCGCCCGAGCCCTCGGCCCCACGGGCCTCGCCCTCGATCCGCCAGGAGAGCTTCGCTCTCCTGAGCCCTGCATTCGCGCCGCGAACGCAGGACGCCAGGCCCGCACCGCGATCGCTACCCCGCCTGTTGGTTGGGGGAGTGAGTAGCCGACGAATAGATGGCGTACGCGCCCGAGTGTCAACCATGAGTCGATATCGACCCGGATCGAGGGCGACTCGCCGACGATACCTCGCGCTCGCGGCTGCGATCGGCGGGTCACTCGCCGGCTGTCTCGGCGGTGACGGCGGCGGCGACAGCGAGGAGACCGCGACGGCGGATACGGAGGGATCGGATTCGACCGCTGCTGACGGGACCACTACGGACGCCGCCACGACAGCCGAGACGAGCCCCACAGCGGGGGCCGGCGCGTCTACCACCGTGGCAACCGACTCGGCGACGCCAGGGACGACCACGGGCAACCAGCTCGACCTCCGCGAAGCGAACGTCGTCGGCGTCGAAGTCGAGTCGACCGCCGACGGCTACCGCTTCGACGTGACGCTCTATCACGACGACGACGGCGAGGATGGCTACGCCAACTGGTGGCAGGTCGAGAACCTCGGTGGGGAGCGACTCGGCCGGCGTGAACTCCGTCATCCACACGGCACCACGCGATTCACGCGCTCGGAATCGATCGAGGTGCCGGACGGAACGGAACGCGTCGTCGTCCGCGGCCACGACCAGACTCACGGCTACGGCGGCCAGGCGATGCTCGTCACCCTCGAAACCGGCGCGACCGAGATCGTCGGGCAGGGTCCCGAAACCCAGTCGTTCGACGGCAACGGTTCCGGATCGGTGACCACGACTGGCGGTGGATGACGTAGAGAGGGCATGTGACAACCTGGACTGAGGCTGCTGTTTTATCGCAGGAACACTAATCCAACTGGCGTGACGACCGACGGCATGGTTGACATCACGGGAACGCTCGCAGGACTGTTCGGGACCGACGAGGCGACGCCGACAGGATCGACGATGCTCGACGTGGCTCGTGACATCCGGGCAAACCCCAGGACCGTCGACTGTCGCGACGGGCGGGCGCTCGGGTACGCCGACTGCGGCGATCCCGACGGCGACCCGCTGGTGGTCTTCCACGGGTTCCCGAACTCGCGGGTGTTCGGTGCGCTCCTCGATGCGTCGGCGCGCGAGCGCGGCCTCCGTATCATCGCGCCCGAACGCCCCGGTCTCGGCGTCTCTGACCCGCTCCCGGACCGGACGGTCGCCGACTGGACCGACGACGTGGCCGACCTCGCCGACGCGCTCGATCTCGGCTCGTTCCCGGTGCTCGGAATCTCTGGCGGTGGTCCGTACGCGGCAGCGTGCGCCGCGCGCCTCCCGCGGACCGAGCGTACCGGCATCGTCTGTGGCCTCGCACCGCTCGAATCGGTGGACCTCGACGACCGGCTGCCGTTCCTCACGGCGAAGTACGCCAGGCCGCTCGCGACGCTCTCGCTCTGGTCCGACGGTCGCACCGCACGATGGAACCCCGAGGAGTATCTCGCATCCCGCGCGGAGACCGCCGCCGATGTCGACGCGGAGCGCTGGAGTGGCGAAATCGGCTGGACGTTGCTGGAGAGCGGCCGCGAGGCGACCACCCGTCACGGCTACGGCCCGCTCGCCCAGGAGCTCGCCGTGTTCGCCGACGACTGGGGGTTCGATCTCGGCTCGATCGACGTGCCCACCTATCTCTGGTACGGTAAGGCCGACCGGATCGTTCCGCTCTCGATGGGGCTCCACTACACTGATCGGATTCCCACCGCCGAGGCGCACGTCTATCCGAATCAGGGCCACCTCTCGATCGTCGAGGAGAACGAAGCGGCGATCCTCGACGCAGTCACCGGAGCGTAGCCGACGCCCGATCGCCCGATCGTGTCAGTGTTCGACGAACTCGATCAGGACGCCGCCGGTCGATCCGGGGTGGAGGAAGGCCACGCTATGCCCCCACGCGCCCGGCCGCGGTTCGTCGTCGATGAGTTCGACACCGTGCTCTCGCGCCCGATCGAGCGCAGCCGCGACATCGTCGGTTTCGAGCGCGAGGTGGTGGATGCCTGGCCCATTGCGATCGAGATATCTGGCGATCGCGCCCTCACCGCCGAGCGGTTCGAGGAGTTCGAAGTAGCTCTCGCCACAGTCGAGGAAGACGACGTTCATCCCGTCGAACGTCTCCTCGTGAGCCACCTCGAACCCGAACAAGTCGGTGTACAGCTCCGCGAGCACGTCAGCGTCGTCGGTGGCGATGCCGGCGTGATCGACGTTCATAGCGCGGCTCCGCCCTGGTGCTCGCCGAACACGTCGCGCATCGTGTCACAGATCTCGCCGATGGTGGCCTCGGCTTTCACTGCATCGACGAGATACGGCATCAGGTTGTCGTCGCCCTCGGCGGCTGCGTGGAGCGCCGCAAGCGCGTCCTCGGCGGCCGCGTCGTCGCGCTCGTCGCGCACATGCTGCAGCCGATCACGCTGGCGCTGCTGATCGGCCTCGGTGACCTCCTCGATGTCGACTTCGGGCTCCTCGTCGACCTCGTACTCGTTGACGCCCACGATCACGCGCTCGCCCTCGTCGATCTCTTGTTGGCGCTCGAAGGCGACATCTTGAACCTCGCGCTGGACCCACTGGTCCTCGACGGCCTGGAGCATGCCGCCTTTCCCGTCGACGGTGTCGAGGATGTCGAACGCCTCCTCCTCCAGTTCGTCGGTGAGGTTCTCGATGTAGTAACTCCCCGCCAGCGGGTCGATGGTGTCGGCCGCGCCCGATTCGTGGGCGAGGATCTGCTGGGTCCGGAGTGCTGTGCGAACGCTCTCCTCGGTGGGGAGTGCGAGTGCCTCGTCTTTCCCATTCGTATGGAGGCTCTGGGTCCCGCCGAGCACGGCGGCGAGCGCCTGGTAGGCTACCCGGACGATGTTGTTGTCGATCTGCTGGGCGGTCAGCGTCGAGCCCGCGGTCTGGGTGTGGAACTTGAGCTGTTTCGAGTCGGGATCGTCGGCGTCGAAGCGCTCGTCCATGATCTTCGCCCACATCCGGCGCGCGGCCCGGAACTTCGCGACCTCCTCCAAGACGTTGTTGTACGACGCGAAGAAAAAGGAGAGCTGCGGCGCGAAATCGTCGACGGCGAGGCCAGCCTCCGTGGCGGCCTCGACGTACTCGATGCCGTTGCCGAGGGTGAAAGCGATCTCCTGGGCCGCCGAGGAGCCCGCCTCGCGGATGTGATAGCCCGAGATCGAGATGGTGTTGAAGCTGGGGACCTCCTCCGCACAGAACTCGAAGATATCAGTAATAATTCGCATCGAGGGCTCCGGCGGATAGATGTAGGTGTTGCGCGCGACGTACTCCTTCAGGACGTCGTTCTGGATCGTGCCTCGCAGCTCCTCGCGGTCGATGCCCTGACGATCGCCGACCGCGATGTACATCGCGAGTAGGACGCTCGCGGGCGCGTTGATCGTCATGCTGGTCGAGACCTCGTCCAAGGGGATGCCCTCGAAGACGGTCTCCATGTCGTGTATCGAGTCGATCGCCACGCCCGACTTGCCGACCTCGCCCGCGGCCATCTCGTTGTCCGAATCGTATCCCATCTGGGTCGGGAGGTCGAACGCCATCGAGAGTCCCGTCTGGCCCTCGTCGATCAGATACTGGAAGCGCTCGTTGGTCTCCCGAGCGGTGCCCATTCCGGCGTACTGGCGCATCGTCCAGAGCCGGCCACGGTACATCGTGGGATAGACTCCCCGCGTGTAGGGCTCCTCGCCGGGGAAGCCGACGTCCTCGCGGTAGTCGCGCTCGCCCACGTCGTCGGGGGTGTAGAGCCGATCGACCTCGTGGCCCGCGGTGTCGGTCTCGAAGGTGTCCTTGCGCTCGCCGAACCGATCGAGGACGGGATCGAGCGTTTCTGCTTCCCACTCTTCTTTGGCCGACCGGATGTCGGCGAGATCGTCGGGGTCGAACATACTCGATCGTGGGACCGACGCGACTTTAATCGTTGTTCGTCGTGGCCGAGATCGGGAACTCGTTGCGGTCGTGACCGGATGGACGCCGGTATGACTGGGGAAAGAACGACAGGTTTATATTTGTAGAACTCCTTATGTCAAATACCCAGAAGTTTTTAGTATCCATAGTTCCGACTGTGTCGAGCGATGTCCGAAGACGTCACGCTCGAAGTCGGCGACAGCGCGTATCCGGGACGACTGAACATACCTGAAGAATCCTCGGATCGTGGGGTACTGATTGTGCCCGGGGCGGGACACGGTCCCTTCGGCGACGTGTTCCTCCGCTTTTCCCGTGCGGCGGCCGAGAAGGGCCACCACGTCGCCCGATTCGAGACGTGGATGTCGCCCGACGAACTGGAGGAAAAGACCGACGAGGACTTCCGCACAGAACTGGCAGCCGGCGTCGATTTCCTGCGTTCGCGCGGCTGTTCGACGGTCAGCGTGGTCGCCAAGAGCCTCGGCGGCCGGGTGGCTCTGGAGCATCTGCCGGAGGGCGTCGATCGGTTGATACTGTGGGCTCCCGCAGTCCTCGCAGAGGGAGCCGAGAACGTTCCCGATGAGGCGCGCGAACTCTTGCCGTCGGTGACTCCCGGCGAGTTCGGCGTCGATGTCCCCACACGGATCCTCCAGGGTGACGACGACAACATCTCGGTTGACAACGCGGAACGGATCGTCGAGGGGTTGCCCCAGGGTGAGCTCGTGATCCTTCCCGACGAGGACCACTCGTTCCTGCGGGACCACGAGCGAGTCATCGAGAAGACGCTGGCGTTCCTACCGGAGTGATGCGATCGTGTGAAAACACGGATCACTCGATCGGCTGTTCAGGTCGTCACGAGCAACGAAGATGCCGTCATCGCCGTCGTCGGGATGATGCGATTCCAGACTGAGGCGACCACCACCCAATCGTCTACTCCGTTGCAGTCTCCACGTCGAAGTCCTCCGGTGTGGCTGCCCTGACGGCGGGGAGTCCTCGAAGCCGCGGGCGGAGGAGGACGTAGATCGCCGTGAAGCCGAAGCCGCCCGCGGTCAGCGCCATCGTCGTCGTCGTTCCCAGCACCGCGGCGACCGCGCCACCGATGAGCGACCCCAATGGGAGCGTCGCCCCCGAGGCGGTGCCTTTCGTTGCGGAAACCCGACCCAGCAGGTCGGCCGGGAACACCCGCTGGTTCAGCGTTGAACCAAGTACGCTCGAAACGCCGACGGGAACCCACGCGAGACCGAACAGGACGACCGTGAGTGCCGGCGACGACACGAGGACGGCCGCGAGCCAGCAGCAGGCACCCAGTCCGTGGGCGAGGAGCAGCCTCCCGTAGGGGACGCCCTCGAACCACGGACCGACGAGCGAGCCCACGAGCCGGCCGATCCCAAGCGCGCCCAGCAGTAGGCCATAGACGGCGGGGCCGCCGAGGCCGTCGCCGAACGCCGGCAGTATCGCCAGCGTGACGCCGGTCGTGAAGTTCGCCACCGCAGTCGTCAGTATCAGCTCGACGAACACCGTCCCGCGGAGCACCCTGACTCCGTCCCGGAGGTCCGAGACGTACGAGCGCAGCACCGAGCGCACAGTTTCAGGGGCCGTTTCGTCCCTTGCTTCGGTGCGCTCGTCAGCCCCCGCAGGGGTGCCGAGCCTGATACCGGCGAACAGCAGCGCCGCGACAGCGAACGTGGCCGAGTCGGCGAGGAACAGGGTCGTCGCGCCGAACACGGCGACGAAGCCGCCGCCGAGCGCGTCGAACACCATGTCCAGGCCGAGCGTCACGGTCGAGAGCGCCGAGTTCGCACCGGGGAGGCGCTCGTCGTCGACGATACGGGGCAACAGTGCGGTCTCCATCGGGAACATCAGCAGCGACGCGAGCATCAGGATCGGCGCGACGGCGAACAGAACGCCGACGTCTAAGTGTCCTGTCGCCGCCGCCAGCGGCAGGGCCAGCACGACGGTGCCCTGAATCACCTGCGAGCCGACGAGGACGTGTTCGAGCGCCAGGCGGTCGACGAGCGGGCCGGCGAACACCTGCAACAGCCACGGTAGTAGTAATATCGCGTTCAGCGCGCCGGTGACCAGCGTCGAGCCGCTCAGCTCGAAGGCCAGCCAGAGCATCGCCACCGTGTAGAGGCTGTCCCCGGCGTTCGTGACGAACTGTCCGGCGAAGAAGCGCCGGAAGTCGGTGTTGCGCCACAGCCCCCGATCGAGAGCGCTCATCGGCGACCGCCTCCGAGGAGCGTCGGCAGAGCTCCACGCGGAGCGGGCGAGCGGCTCCCACGCCAGCGTCTCGGGCATCGGCGCGGGCGGTTCGGTCGTGATTCACGTGTCGGTGCGCGGTCGTGCGAGCGCCGGCACTGGACCGGCTGCTCGGTGGATATCGGCATATGCGTGCGTGTTCGAGAGGAAATGCGGCTACCGGAGTGGTAGCGAAACGAACCCGAGTGCTGCGGCTATCGGGCCCGTCAGGCTGCGGGAGGCGAGAGGGGGTCGAACACCGGGCGAACCGTGGGCCGGCGAGTCATAGAACAGTTCTTCGGATCGGTTCGCACGGCTGGTGAAAAGCGTGCTGGTTCCACGTGAACGGGGGCTGCTGCTGCTGCCTGCGCTCATGATCTCATCGGGTCCTGCGAAGAGTCTACCGCGGCGGATCTCTCTCTGAGAGCCAGAACGGACGACGATCAGCGACGCAGCCCCCTCACCCGACGACGATCCGTTCGTCGTCGGGATCGATGACCGCTCGGCCGCCGATCGGGAGCGCGAGGGTGGATTGGTGTGGCCGAAATCGAGATCGAACACCACAGGAATATCTGGGTTGTACCGCTCCAGTTGGCCGGCAATCGCCTCGCGCTGGCGGTCGCGGTACGCGGCGCGTTCCTCATCGTTGGGGCGTTCACGATGATTCCTCGTGGCTGGTCGTCCGACGAGCACCGCGCCGAACCGGTCGAGCAAGCCGCGTTCGCCCATGCACATGAGAGTCCACTTCACGCGGTCGGCGCTCGGCATGTCCTCGGCGGTCTCGATCGCGAGCACACAGCCATCGAGCGCGCCTGGATCAGGCAGGTAGCGCCCGGTCATCAGGTGCCACTCGACGATCGCGAGACAGCCACCCCAGAGCCGTCCTTCGGCGCGCTCCTCGCCGCCCCGCCACGTCCAGCCGATGGCGTCCTCGTACGCTGGTTCGTGGTCGGCGTACGCGTCGTCGCCCCAGTCGATCACGTCGTCGGTCCACTCGGCGGCGGGTTCGAGTTCGCCGAGCGACTCCTCGAAGAACGCCCGGCGAAGATGGCGCTCGGTAAACTCGTGGAGATGGCCAGGCGTCGCGACCTGGTTCATCAGTTGACCGCCGTTGTACGAGACGATCCCGAGATTCCAGAGATAGAGCTGGAGATTCGTGTTGTCGCTCATCCCGTAGAATCTGGTGGGATTGTCGCGGAGCACGCCGGCATCGAGGTGAGGGAGCACCCGGAGCTGGTCGTCGCCGCCGATGGTCGCCACGATCCCCCGAACGTCGGGATCACGGAAGGCATCGTGGATGTCACGAGCGCGCTCCTCGGGATGTGTTTCGAGGTACTCGTTCCCCTTCTCGGCGGTCGGATAGACGACGGGTTCGAGATCGAACGTCTCGCGGAGTCGCTCGACACCGAGATCGAGGACATGCGGTGCGTCCGCCGCGCCCCCACTGGAGGGCGCGACGATCGCGACGCTGTCGCCGGGATCGAGTGCGGGCGGCACCACGAACTCCGAGGGCATGATCGCGTCTCGTCGGTCGAACCGAAAAGCGCTCCGGCCGTTCACCCGGTGTCGTACTTGTACGTCGTGTTCTCGCTGTCGATCCCGAAGTCCTCGGGGCTCTCCTCGGCTGCGGGTTCCTCGTCCTCGGCTCCGTCTTCGGCGGCGTGTTTGAACCGCTCGCGTAGCTGGGATGGCATGGTGAACGCCCCGACATCGACCCGCGTCGGGACGGCTTCGGGAACGCTGCCCTCTCGTTTGACGTCGAGGCGTTCGGCGATCTTGTCGGGAAGGTCGTCGGTCGCGACACGCTCGAAGCCGAACTGTTCGAGGTACTGAGCTTCGTCGGTCAGCGAGTAGACGGTCTCGAACCCCTCGTCGCCGGCGCGGTCGACGAGCCGCTCGACGACGTGTGCGCCGATTCCTTGCCCTCGCCAGCCGTTGAGAACCCCGATTCCGGTGAGTTCGCAGAACTCGCCGTCGTCGGTTCGGTGGATACGGATCCGGCCGAATCCCGCTTTCTTGTTGCCGGCCTCGTCGACGGCGATGACGTAGTCTCGGGAGCGGAAGGCGGCGTCGTCGAGACTCATCGCCTCGATATGGTCCAGAAGCCAGACTTCCTCACGGTTTCTCGCGTTCCGGACGTACATACGTTCGGTTGGGTCGCCGGCCAGTAAAAGGGTTTCCGGGTATCGAGAACGAACGACGATGGGGAAACTCCTTTCATGTCGTGCGGTGTCCCCTCCGGTATGGAGTCCCTGGGCGAGTTCGACGAGGTGGTTCACGAACCGACCGAGGAGTTCGTCGAATCCACGAACGTCCACGCGTTCATGCAGGAGTACGGGATCGACGACTACGACGAACTGATCGCGCGGACCTGCGGCGACACCGGGATCGACGAGTCGGGGGTCGACTGGTTCTGGGACGAGCTCGTCGACTATCTCGGTATCGAGTTCTACGAGGGCTACGACAGCGTTCGCGACGACAGCGAGGGACCGCAGTTCACCGACTGGTATCCCGGCGGCACGATCAACATCGCTCACAACACGCTCGATCGGTACGCCGACGGCGACACCGCCGACGACGTGGCGTGCACCTGGGAGGGTGAACCGGGCACGGTTCGGGAGGTCACGTTCGCGGAGCTCCACGAGCAGGCGAACCGAGTGGCGAACTGTCTCGAAGCGCGCGGGGTCGAGACGGGTGACACCGTCGGGCTCTACATGCCGATGGTCCCCGAGGTCATCGCCATTCTCTACGGCTGCTTCAAGATCGGTGCGGTCGCGGTCCCGATCTTCTCGGGGTTCGGCGTGGATGCGACCGCCACCAGAATCGAAGACGCTGAACCCACCGTGTTGTTCACCGGCGATGGGTTCTACCGCCGGGGCGGCGAGGTCCGACTGAAGGGGGCCGCCGACGAGGCGATCGCCGAGGCGGGCCACGTCGAACACACTGTCGTCTACGATCGGCTGGGACTGACGCCCGACGAGAACGGTGGAGGGGCCGCAAGCGACGTGCCGTGGGACGACGCACGCGACGAGCACTGGGACGATGCGGTGGGCGAGCAGTCGAGCGAGTACGAGACGAAAGAACTCGACGCCTCCCAGGAGTCGATGCTGCTGTACTCGTCGGGGACGACCGGCAAGCCGAAGGGGATCGTCCACACCCATGCCGGGGTTCTGATGCAGTGTGCGAAGGAGATCCACTTCGGATTCGATCAGAAACCCGACGACAACTTCTTCTGGGTGTCGGATATCGGCTGGATGATGGGGCCGTGGACGCTGATCGGCAACCACGCCTTCGGGGGAAACGTGGTGATGTACGAGGGCGCACCCGACCACCCCGAACCCGATCGATTCTGGGCAATGATCGACCGCCACGACGTCACCCAGTTCGGGATCTCGCCGACCGCGATCCGCGCGCTTCGGAAGCAAGGAGACGAATGGGTGGAGGGTCACGACCTCTCGAGTCTCCGCCTCTTGGGCTCGACCGGCGAGCCGTGGGACCCCGAGTCGTGGCTCTGGTTCTACGACCAGGTGGGAGGTGGCGACACGCCGATCATCAACATCTCCGGCGGGACCGAGATCTGTGGGTGTTTCCTGATGCCGATGCCGATCCAGTCGCTCAAACCCTGTACGCTCGGCGGCCCAGGGCTAGGAATGAACATCGACATCGTGGATTCGGCGGGCGAATCGGTGGCTGACGACCACGAGCGCGGCTTTCTGGTGGCGCGGGATTCGTGTCCCTCGATGACGAAGTCGCTCTGGAGCGGCGACGAGCGCTACCTCGAGGAGTACTGGTCGAGCTTCGAGGACCCGCCGCTGTGGGACCACGGCGACTGGGCCCAGAAGGACGAAGACGGATTGTGGTTCCTCCACGGTCGGGCCGACGACGCGCTGAACGTCGCCGGGCGGAAGGTCGGCCCCGCCGAGGTCGAGGGCGCGATCATCGAACACGACGACGCGAACCAGGCCGCCGCGGTCGGCGTCCCCGACGACACCACCGGGACGGCGGTCGTGGCGTACGTCGTCCTCGAGGACCACGCCGAAGTGTCGGACGCGCTCCGCGAGGAGCTCCGCGATCAGGTGGGCGAGGAGCTCGGCAAGCCGTTCAAACCCCGCGAGGTGCTCTTCGTCGAGCAGTTCCCGAAAACCCAGTCGGGGAAGATCATCCGGCGGGCGATCGCCTCGATATATCAGGGCGAGGAGCTCGGCGACATGGACTCGATCGAGAACCCCGCTTCGCTCGACGCTATCGAGCAAGCACGATAAGCTACTCGCCCCGCTCTTCCCACTCATCTCGGAGCAGGCCGTACTGAAACGTATCGCGGTACGCGCCGTCGATGAACCGGTCCTTCCGGGTGCGGCCCTCCTCCGTGAAGCCGAGTGACTCCAGCAGACCGCGGGAGGCATCGTTGAAATCGTAGGCTCTTGCTCCCACGGTAGGGTGGTCGTACGTCCGGAAGACGTAGTCGATGACGAGTGCGACGGACTCCCTGCCGTGGCCCTCGCCGTGGACCTCGGGAACGAGCCAGTAGCCGAGCTCCGGGCGTCGCCAGTCGGCGTCCGCCACGCTCACGACGCCGATCCGCTCCACGTCGTCCCCGTCCGGCTGGCCGGGACCGGCGTCGTCGCCATCGAGACAGACGAGGAACTGGTCGGTGTCATCGTCCTCGGTCGGGAGCTCGATCTGCTCCTGGTTTCTGAGCGGCGTGCCGAGCGGGTAGCGGATGGCCGGATTGGCGGAACCGCGCTGGACGAACGGGAGATCCTCGGATTCGAGGGTTCGGAGTGTGACACGCTCGCCGCTCGTGATTCGTGGGCCGGGCATGATTCGACAGCGATCGCACAGCGTATAGCGCTTTTCGGTGGCTGCTCATCGATTCGGGTTGGTCGTCGAGATCAGCGGATCGCGGTTGGGTCGACGATGGTTCCCTCGGGCGCACTCTCGGTCGCGATCGCGACATCGCCGACGGTCCCAGCAGCCGGAAACACGACTGTCGCACCCGTAAGCAGCGGTGCGACGATGCCGGCCGCGACGGTTCCCGGGATGGTGAGCGACGCACGCACTACCACATCGTCACCGGCTGTCAGTCCTGTACGTTCGACGACGCGCTCGGCTGTATCGAGGAGTTCGGCGTGAGAAACCGACGATCCGTCGGCGGCGAGCACCGGGTCGTCGGCCGCGACCTCTGCCGGTGCGAGCGTCGGGTTTTCGCTCCAGACGTCGCGCTCGAAGTGTGCCGTTCCGGGGTCGTCGGGTGGATCGTCGTAGGCGACGCGCGTGCCGCCGGGTGGGAGTTCGAAGTCGTCGATCCTCTCGGCAGGGGCGACGACCGCACGAGCGTCGATCGATGTCGGCGGATCGAACCGCACGATGCCGCCGAGCGACGCCGTGCCGAGGACGGTGAGCACCGCTGCGGGCTGCCGTCCGGCGATCCCGACGGTTCGTCCGCGGCGGACCCCGAGGTGGCTGAGGAAGTTGCCCGTCTTCCACGTGTTCGTGAGCAGTCGGTGGTAGTCGTAGCTGTGGTCGGAGCCGTCCGGAGCGCGGAGCGCGGGGTGGTCGCTCCGTCGATCGCGCGCGAGCAGCCCGCGCAGCGTGTCCATAGCCTCGATTCGGTTGCACGGCCCAAAACCTCGCCGGCCGCGGCGGCGGTGCGGCCGCGGTCGCGGTGTGGCTGCGGTGGCGGTCGCGGTGTGGCTGCGGTGGCGGTCGCGGTGTGGCTGCGGTCCTCGGTGGATCGAGGGCGAGCGAGTGCAACGAGCGAGGGCTCGGGCGGTGCTGTGCGGTGGCGGTCACGGTGGCGGTTGCGGAGAGTGCCAGTGATCTCACCGCGAGCGAACGTCGTGAGCGAGCGGGAGTTTTTAGCGTAGCTTTTTGCAAGGGGTTGAGCGCGCCGAAGGCGCGCGAACCCCCGCAGTAAAAAGGTACAGGTTGCTACTGGTCGATGATCTCGCCGACCGCGAAGTTCGACTTGACTTCCGTGACTTCGACCTTGACGCGCTCGCCGATCTCTGCACCGGGCACGATGATGACGTAGCCCCGCTCGACGCGTGCGATCCCGTCGCCCTGCTTGCCGATGTCTTCGACCTCGACGTAGCGCATCTCGCCGATGTCGACCGGCGGCTGGGGCTCCGAGGACGGCCGGCTTGATCCCGAGTGCGACCCGCTCGACCCCGCACTACTCGATTCGTCGTCAGTGCGCTCGCGCGAGACGAGCGCCACGCGGTAGACGTCGCCCGCCTCGACCGAGCCGGTGTCGATCTCGCGGCGCGGTACCTCGACGGTGTAGGTGTCGTCGTCTTCCGCAGTGACCTCGGCGTTGAACAGACACAAGAGCTTGTCAGAGATTTCCATCGGTAGGCCTCTGTTTGCGCCCGTTGGTGGCGAGCGGTAAAGAACTACCGCACGAACGCTCGTCCGGCACGGCTGTCACCGATCACGGTCGATCACGACCGCCAACTCCTGCCCATCGAATCTCCGAAACCGATTACCTCGCTGTACCACTCTCGCTCACGAGCGCCCCGACCAGGCTGATCGTGGGCGTCCAGTGGAGTCATCACGCGACGAAAATCGGCCGACAGCGGCCGAATTACCCTGGTGTACCAAATCCGCTTTAGGAGGACGTCCCGTTCGTGCATTCATGGCAGCCAGCAGCGCGACGCCCGACCTCAGTCGAAAACAGCACCGGATCCTCGAGTACCTCCGCGAGAACGCCGGCACCCGGACGTACTTCAAATCCCGACTGATCGGCGACGAACTCGACCTCTCGGCGAAGGAGGTCGGCACGAACATGACCGCCATCCAGAACGGTGAGTGTTCGCTCTCGGTCGAGAAGTGGGGGTACTCCTCGTCGACGACGTGGAAGGTCACCGCCTGAAAGCCCTCGGAACTGCGAGGGCAAGCCCGCGCATCCGGCCTCGCTGTGCTCGGCCGGACGCCTGACGGCGGCTCCTCGCCCTTTTCATGTCCACCGGGGGAGCAGAGCTCTCCCGAGCCCTGCCTCGTGGTCCGAAAGACGCGAAGCGTCTTTCGTCATTGCAGGAAATCGGTGATTTCCTGCAAGCAGTCAGATTCCGTCGGAATCTGACGACATCACGAAACGGCTTCTTGGCGCGGCTTCGCCNATTGCAGGAAATCGGTGATTTCCTGCAAGCAGTCAGATTCCGTCGGAATCTGACGACATCACGAAACGGCTTCTTGGCGCGGCTTCGCCACGCCAACGGTTCGAGGCGCGTAGCGCCTCGCTATCGCCGTTTCGAACGACTTCGCTCGGCAGGACACCAGGCCCGCATTGCGCGACCCGCGCTGTCGCGTCTGCTCACGGGCGCTTCGTGCCCGTTCGCACGGGCCGAGGCGNTCGAACGACTTCGCTCGGCAGGACACCAGGCCCGCATTGCGCGACCCGCGCTGTCGCGTCTGCTCACGGGCGCTTCGTGCCCGTTCGCACGGGCCGAGGCGTACGCGCCTCGTGGCGGCACGCGCTGAGGCCCTGCCCTTCCCCATGTTCGCGCGCCCGGCGCTGTCGCGCCGGTCCGCGCTCACGGCCACCGCCCCGCATCCGCTTCCCGCTTGCACAACACTACACCGCCCCGCATCCGCCACCTCCGCCACCGCCCTCGCTACCGCACCGCCCCACCTCCGCCACCGCACAGCACCGCTCCCCGTGTGCCCGTCGCCACCTTATGATCGCACGACTGGAGACGGACGAGCGCGCAAGATTGATACCCTCGGCCGGAATCGGATCGTAGTATGCCCGGTCCCACATTCCTCGAAGGCGATCGCATCACGCTTCGAACGGTCGAAGAGGAGGACCTCGATTTCCTCCAGCGTGATGTCAACGATCCCGACGTCTGGCGATCGCTCGGTGCGGTATCGCCGGTGAACGCCGAACAGGAGCGCGAGTGGTTCGAGGAGCGGAGCGAGGGTGACGGCATCTCGCTACTCATCTGCGACGACGAGGAACCAGTCGGGTCGATCGGACTCTCCGGGATCAACGAGACGTGGGGCCACGCCGAGGTGGGATACTGGGTGACGCCAGACGCGTGGGGTGAGGGCTACGCGACCGCGGCTACCGAGCTCCTCGTCGGCTACGCGTTCGACCAGCGCCGACTCAACAAGCTCGTCGCCAACGCCTTCGACTTCAACGCGGGTTCGCGGCGCGTCCTCGAAAAGGCCGGATTCGCAGAAGAGGGCGTCCGCCGGGAGGAAGCGTTTATCGACGGCGAATTCGTCGATATTCACCGATACGGACTGCTGGCTCGCGAGTGGCGAGCGGACGACTGACGATCTGCTACGAATCGGAATCGTACCGTTCTGGTGGGGCTGTACCGTCCGATTTCACTGGCCAGCCCAATCGTGTCGCTACCTCGTGAAAGGATTCACCACCGACCGGTCGATCGAACGTTGGCGTGGGTAGCCGATGGCGCTGCTGAGGACGTGTTCGCTGCGATCGTAAAACGACCGGAATCGGTTCAGACGACCGCGTTCCAGACCGGAGCGACCACGAAGAAGACGCTGAGAAAGGCCGCGTACAGGAGTACGAGCACCGAGGCGGCGATGGCTCCGTTCGGTCGACTGAGGTTGCGGTCGTTGCGTGCCTCGACACGGAGTGCTTCGAGTTCGAAGAAGTCCGTGATGAACATCCCGACCACGAGGACCGAGAGAACGATGCCCGAGTGAACCTCGACCGTCGTGAGGTAAAACGACGCGAGGATCAGCAGGATCGTCGAGGCGACGTGGGCCGGGTGCTGACCGATGGCGTCCGCACCCTGCTCGCGCGCATCACTGACGTTCGATCGGTGGGCGATCGCGCGCGTGACGATGTTGACGATCACGAGGATCAAGAGAACGTACAGGATGAGCGGGTTGTCACCGCTCCCGAGGACCGCGTCGATCGGCCCGAACAGCGAGAGGGGTTGCATGATCGGCTTTCCGACGGGATCGCATTAGAGCCTTTCCCATTTCTCGCCGCTCACACACGGTGCGGGGACGCGAGCCGGAGCGTTCCGTCGAGCGTGATCCGGACCGGGCTCCCCGACCTGACACGCCCGAGCGAACACCCGTCGACGAACAGCTCCACATCGGCGTCGTCGCGCTCGACGGTGAGCGACACGCCCGCCAACGGGACCACCCAGTGATCGGGATCGGTCGCGAACGGCGAGATCGGTACCACCGCACCCACGTCGGTGCCGTCGACGACCACCGGTCCGCCGGCAGCGCGCGCGTAGCCGTGGCTCCCGACGGGCGTCGCCACCACCACGCCGTCGGCACGGAACCTCGCGAACGGTGTTCTATTTCCGTCATTCTCCGCATCGTGGCCGCGCACCTCGGTACCGGCGGCGACCGCGAACTCCGAGATGCTCGCGGGCGCGGCAGTCACCAGGGCGACATCACGTAACGCTCGCCCGTTCGTGGTCGGCGTGTCGACTGCCACCACCGGTCGTTCGCGGATCGGATACTCTCCGGCAAGGAACCGTTCGATCCCATCCGGATCGTCGCCGCTGGCGAGCGATGGGACCCTATCGACATCGATCGGGAGGACGGGAACGCCGATGTCGGTGGCGACACACTCGCGGAGACCTCCATCGCCGACCGCAACGATCGCGTCAGGGTCGATGCCAGCGGTTTCGGTGCTGACGGTCTCGGTAGCGGCGGTCTCGGTGGCGTCGTGGACGCCGCCGCCGGCCGTATCGACCGCGTCGACGATTGCGGTTGCGTCGGTCTCGGGGGCGACGACACCGACGCTGGTCGACTCACGACGCCTCGCCGGCTCGCCATCGCTCATCGGTTCCCGTTGCGCACGGTGGGCCAAAAGACTGCGGGGTCGACGCGATCGGCCGAACCACGGTCGGCACACCGGCGTCGACATCACACCGTTCGCCCGCGCCGATTGGCCGCTTCCCGAACACTCAAGCGAGGGACGGAACGATCGGTAGCGCATGACTAACTGGATCGGCGACGTGTTCACCAGCGATGTCGGCTGGAATCATCTCGAAACCCTCGTCGACATCGGCGATCGGATGGCCGGAAGCGACGGCGAACGCCGCGCTGCGGAAGCGACTCGCGACGCGCTGGCGAACGTCGGCGCGCGGAACGCCCGTTTAGAGGAGTTCGACATCCAGGGATGGACCCGTGGCTCCGCGGCGATCGGTGCCGGCGACAGCAGCCGCGAGACCATCGCGCTTCCGCGGAGTCCGGCGGGCGAGGTCGCGGGTGAGTTCGTGGATCTCGGCTACGGCCTCCCGAGCGACTTCGAAGAGACTGACATCGAAGGAAAGGTCGTGATGGTCGCGTCGAACGTTCCCGGCCACTACGATCGGTTCATCCACCGCCGGGAGAAGTACTACTACGCCGTCGATGGGGGTGCGGCCGCGTTCGTCTTCCGGAACCACGTCGAGGGCTGCCTCCCACCGACCGGGAGCGTCGGCACCGAGGACTCGCCGATCGGCGAGATCCCGGCGATCGGGGTGAGCAAGGAGGTCGGGTCGCGGCTCTCGCGGCGTCGGGAGGGCGAGACGATCGAGGTGTCGGTCGACGCCGACGCTCACGACGCGACCAGTCAGAACGTCCACGCCGATCTCGGTCCCGACACCGACGAGGCGGTGTTGCTGACGAGCCACGTCGATGCCCACGACATAGCCGAAGGGGCGATGGACAACGGGGCCGGCACCGCCGTGGTCGTGGAGGTGGCGAAGGCGCTCGCCGAACGCGAGGCGGAACTCGATACCCGCGTCCACCTCGTCGTCTACGGTGCCGAAGAGGTCGGTCTGGTGGGATCGGCCCACGACGCCAACGAGCGCGACCACGGTTCGATCAAAGCCATCGTCAACAACGACGGCGTCGTCCGTGGACGGACGCTCAGTGCCCATACCCACGGGTTCGACGCACTCGGCGAACTCGTTACTGGGGTGGCCAACGACTTCGATCACCCGGTCACGACGATCCCCGAACAGGGACCACACAGCGATCACTGGCCGTACGTCCAGTGGGGCGTTCCCGGCTATCACCTGATGAGCGAGACGGGCGACGAAGGGCGCGGGTGGGGACACACGTTCGCGGACACGCTCGACAAACTCGACGTCAGGAACCTCCGCGAACAGTCGATCCTTCTCACTGAACTGTGCGTTCGTCTCGCGGACGACGAGTTCGCCGTCGAGCACAAGGGGCCCGAGACGATCGCGGCGGCGCTCGAAGCCGAAGATCAGGCGGCAGGGATGAAGATCATCGGCGATTGGCCCTACGACGAGTGAGCCGATCGGACCCCGCTCCGGCAGAGAACGAGACTTTTTAGCCCGCCGCCACCGGTCACAACCGTATGCGCGACGTGCTCGCGGCGTGGCGGCCGGTCATCGACAGGGAGATCGAGCAGTTGCTCCCCCGCGAGATCGACGCCGAGTACGTCGCCCGCGCCTTCGGCGAGCCGAGCTACGAGTACGACCCGGTCGCCATCCAGCGCGCGCTCCCCGGCCCGATCTGGGACCTGCTCGATCGGGGCGGGAAACGCTGGCGCGCGGTGGTCTGCTGTCTCCTGATCGACGGGTTCGGCGCGGACCCCCACGAGTATCTCCCCTACGCCTGCATCCCCGAAATCCTCCACAACGGGACGATCATCGTCGACGACGTCGAAGACGGCGCGACGATGCGCCGCGGCGAGTCCGCGCTCCACCGCGAGGCCGGGACCGACGTCGCGCTCAACGCGGGCAACGCGATGTACTTCCTTCCTCTGAACATCGTCGCGCACAACCCCGGCGATCTCGACGCCGAAACCCGACTCGCGATCTACGAGATGCTGATGTACGAGCTCAACCGGACGCATCTCGGCCAGGGGATGGACATCCACTGGCACAACGAGCAGGCCATCCGGATGACCGAGGCCCAGTATCTCGAGATGTGTGCGTGCAAAACTGGTTGTCTCGGCCGGATCGTCGCACGCCTCGCCGCACTCATCACGGGCCAGTCCGACGAAACCGAACGCTGCGCCGCGCGCTACGCCGAACGGATGTCGATCGCGTTCCAGATCGGTGACGACATCCTCGACATCGAGAACGCCGACGAGGACGGCGGTGCGTTCGGCAAAGCCGTCGGCAACGACATCCGCGAGGGCAAGAAGACCCTGATGGCGATCCACGCCGCGAGCGAGGCCGCTCCCGAGCAGGCCGCGCGGCTCGAAGAACTCCTCTGGGCCGACGACAACTCCGACGACGAGATCCGTGAGGCGATCGACATCCTCCGCGAGACCGACAGCGTGGCGTACGCCCGCGAGCGCGCACTCGAACTCGCTGCCGAGGCGCGCGACGCCCTCCGCGAGCTCGATATCGATGACGAGATCGCCGACGATCTCGCCGAATTCACGCGGTTCGTCATCGAACGCGACGTCTGAGCGACCGGGACGAGAGCTCGGGCGGTGCGGTTGGCGGAGGCGGGGCGGTCCTGGCGGATGAAGGGCGAGGCCGCTTCGCGGCCGAGGGCTTCGGCGGTGCTGTGTGGTTGTGGAGTGGTAGTCATACCGACTGTCCCGCGAGCGATCGTAGTGAGCGAGCGGGCCGAGGAACCCCTGAAAGGGGTGACGTTGGCTTTTTCCCCACGTTTTTGCAAGCGAAGGAGCGACCACAGGGAGCGACTGAGCGAAGCAAAAAGTGGGCGGGTATGCGTGGGACCGGATTTGAACCGGAGCCGGACGATCCGGCTCGCTGCGCTCGCCGGCTGCGACCGGCAGGGTTCAAATCACTCCGTTCGATTCCTGCTGCTCGCGGATTTGCTCGCAGCAGGAATGCGTGGGACCGGATTTGAACCGGCGGACCTCTACAGGACAGCGCCCTCAACGCTGCGCCGTTGGCCTGGCTTGGCTACCCACGCGCGGTTCGTTGATATCCCTTGATCGGGTAAAAGCGCTTCCATTCGACGACCGTCTGGCCGCGACTCACACGCAATGGCTACCAGCCCCGTCTCGCTGTTCGATGCTGTTGCTCGTCGCTTGTCGGTCACGGGACCGTCGAGAGTGAGATTCTTCACTAGTGGATAGTCTCGATCGAATCGCCGTGGTTGTCGCCACGCGATCGTATCTCTGCTATATGAGTACGTTCGAATATTTCCGGGGAGTGAGAATCATACGAGAATTGCACTACTAGATAACCCATTCTAGGAAACAGGCTTTATTATGATGATGTACTAATTTTCAGAATTATCTTTAGACACAAATCTAAGTGGGGTGGCAACGACACCATGTCTCGTATGGAATCGAAGGGCGCAGCAAAAACGGTCGGAGTAGCACTTGTCGTCTGTTTGTTCGTCGTACTCGGAGCGACGGGGGCCGCACTCGCGGTCGGGCACGATACTACCGGGCCGGACAGCACGACACTACAGGATGGAGAGGGGCAACAATCACCCCATCTGAGTAGTCAGTACAGCCTGGCAGCGAACTGTAGCGATACATGCTGTACGGGCGAAAAGGACAGCGATGTCGTCGATATCGACGGCGATCGTAATCAGGTACGGGTCAACGCCGACGCGGCGGGTGTCGGTGGAGCTACCGGCGACTGTACGACGAACGCTGACAACGATATCGTCGATATCGAAGGCGATGGCAACGCTGTTCGCGTCGATATCGATTCGCCAGATACCAACGACGCGGATGAAGCGAGTGACGGGGCGAGCGATACGACTGGCAGCGACGGTAGCGGTACTGACGGTAGCGCCGATAACGGGGCCGATACCGCTGGCGGAGCGGATGGTGCAGACGGAACCGACGGTGCGGACGGAACTGATGGAGCGGATGGTGCTGACGGAGCAGATGGTGCGGATGGAGCTGACGGAACGGATGGTTCCGATGGAGCAGATGGTGCGGATGGAGCTGACGGAACGGATGGTTCCGACGGAGCAGATGGCGCGGACGGGGCGGATGGTGCTGACGGAGCAGATGGAACGGATGATGCAGACGGAACGGATGGTTCCGACGGAGCAGATGGTGCGGATGGAGCTGACGGAACGGATGGGAGCGACGGTGCGGATGGGGCGGACGGGAGTGATGGGGGCGACGGTGGGGATGGGGCGGACGGAACGGATGGCGATGACAGTGGAGACGGAACGGACGGTGCGGATGGGGACGACGGGTCGGACGGTGACGACGGTGAACGAACCATTGTCGTTGAGGGCAGCGAAATCACCGTCGACAACGACATCAGCGACGAACGAGTGCAGGAGATCATCACTCAGATCCAAAACAACGTCGATACCGACACGACGGTCACCACCGAGACGATCAATCGGATCATCAACGAGAACAACATCAACAACACCGATATCAACAACATCGATCTCAGTGATCTGATCGATATCATCAACGATCCCGACGACGAGACACCCGACGATGGGAACGAAACACCGGGCGACGGCAACGAGACGCCGGGCGACGGCAACGAGACGCCTGGCGACGGGAACGAAACACCGGGCGACGGCAACGAAACGCCCGACACCGCCGATATCAGCGTCACGAAAAGCGCGAGCATGGACGAAGTCGAGCTGAGTCTTCTGGAGGGTGGCGGGATCCTTCAGGCGAACGAACCCGTGACGTTCACGGTGACCGTGACCAACGAAGGGCCCGCCACGGCGACGGACGTGATCGTCGACGACGAGGACGTCATCGCGGACATCGACGAACTCACCGACACGACGGCGTTCCTCGTCACCGGTTCGAGCGCGAGTCAGGGCGATTTCAACGCCGTCACCGGTGAGTACGACGTGGGATCGCTCGATCCGAACGAGTCCGCGACGCTCACCTTCGACGCGCTCGCGGTGTCGACCGACGCCACGCTCCTCGCCGATCCGCTCGCGGAGCTCAACGCGACCAACGTGGCCGAACTGGATACGGTCTCCCCTGACGATCCGAACGCCGACAACGACGTCGGCAGCACGGAGGTCACGCTGGTGAGCGTCCTCGACGGCGGGCCTGGCGGCCCCGGTGACGGCAACGAAACCGGAGCAATCAACGTCAGCGATTGCCGTGACGCGCTCGTGACGGGCAACCTGACCAACGCAACCGTCGAGTTGGATCTCCTCAACGTGGGCACGGGCAACGACGAAACCGTCACGATCGGCCCGATCAACGGAAGCGAGAACGTCTCGGTCAGTGGTCTCGACGAGGTAGCGAGCATCGACCTCAGCACGGCAGTCATCGAGGAAGCACGACTGCTCGATGCCGACGGTACCGTGGTCGACACCGACACGACCGCCGATCTCGGCGTGTGTGTCGACGTGCTCGGGATCGAACTCGTCGATCTCGACACGGGACTGCTCCTCGATGCCGACGTGCTCGATGATCTCGACGACCCCAACGCGGCGACGCTCGCCGATCTCGTCGCCGAACTCGACGACACCGAGATCGAACTGCTGAACGAGGCGGTCGACACCGGCGAGATCACGAACCGAGAGATCATCGACCTCGCACGGGCGTTCGAGAACGACGAAATCACGCCGACGGAGCTCAACGACCTTCTCAACAACACCGTCGACCAGCTCGGGGATGCTCTCGATTCGCTGCTCGGCGGCATCCTCCCGCTGGGCGCGGAACAAACAGCGTCGACGAACGCAACCACCACGACCGGCGGCGAGAACGCATCAGCGACGAACACCACGGCCAGCGAGGTCGGAGCCACGACGAACGCCAGCACGACGACCACCGGTGGCAACGGATCGAGTAGCCTCGGTGACGCCGTCGGGGCGTTCGGTATCGCTGCGGTCGGCCTGACCGCCAGCGGGATGCTGCTACGGAAGCAGCGACGGGAGTAACGGTCGAGTCGACTCGACCCTCTCGTTTCGCGGTTTCACTCGTCCGAGGAGTCGTTTTTCAGCCAATTGCGAGAGACCGAGTGGTACGTGTGAGTGTGGCTGAGTATGTGGCCACTTCGAGACTTCAGAACTCCCGACGTCTCGTCGTCCGAACTCAGAAACGAACAGCAGTCGATCAGTCGCCGGCGCTCGCGCGGTTGCCGTCGATCGTGGGGCGAGAAACCTCACGATCGGTCGCCTCGCCCGCGATGTCGTAGGGGTACTCGCCGGTGACACAGCCCATACAGAGGTCCTCTCTGGGGGTGTCGAGCGCGTCGGCGATCGCCTCGTGGGAGATGTAGGCGAGGCTGTCGGCACCGATCGTCTCGCGAACCTCTTCCGTCGATCGGTCGGCGGCCAGCAGCTCCTCGCGGCTCGCCATATCGATCCCCATGTAACAGGGTGCGACGATCGCCGGCGAACCGATCCGGAGGTGGACCTCCGCCGCGCCGGTATCGCGGAGCAGTTCGACGAGCTGGGTCGAGGTCGTCCCCCGAACGATCGAGTCGTCGATCAGGGTCACGGTTTTGCCCTCGACGGTGCTCTTGATCGGGTTGAGCTTCAGCCGGACCGCGCGCTCGCGCTCGTCCTGGGTCGGCATGATGAACGTCCGGCCCACGTATCGATTCTTCATCAGCCCCTCCGCGAACTCCACGCTGCCGTCGCCCTCGTTCGCGGCCTCCGCGTAGCCCGAGGCGAACGCGCGCCCGGAGTCGGGCACCGGCATCACGACGTCGGTGTCGATGCCGCTCTCGGCCCACAGCTGTCGGCCGAGTTCGCGCCGGGCCTCGTAGACCAGCTCGCCGTCGATCGTCGAATCCGGCCGTGCGAAGTAGACGTGTTCGAAGAAACACCGCGCGGTGTGATCGGGCTCGACGAGTCGATGGCTCTCGTAGCCCGCGCCGTCGGGTTCGAGTACCACGAGTTCGCCAGGTTTGACGTCCCTGATGAGTTCCCCGTCGAGCGCGTCGATCGCCGCGCTCTCGCTCGCGAGCACGTAGCCGTCCTCCAGCTCGCCGAGACACAGTGGCCGATTGCCTTGTGGATCGCGGAGCCCGAGCACCCGGTCGTCGTGCATCACGGCGAGCGAGTACGACCCATGTATTTTGCCCATCGTGCGCTCGACCGCCGCGACGAGATCGTCGTCGAGGAGGTTCCGCGCGAGATCGTGGGCGATCACCTCGGTATCGCCGTCGGAAGTGAACGCGTGGCCCAGCCCGGCGAGTTCATCCCGCAGTGCGCTCGCATTGACGAGGTTACCGTTGTGGCTCAACCCCAACGACCCGCTCTTGAACGAGACCGAAAAGGGTTGCGCGCACGACGAGTCGACGCTGCCCGCGGTCGGGTAGCGGACGTGACCGATCCCGTTCGGCCCGTTGAGCTCCGCGATGTCGTCCTCGGAGAACGCATCGCCCACCAACCCCATCTCGACGTGGGAATGCTGTTGGAACCCGTCGTGGGTGACGATCCCGGCCGACTCCTGGCCGCGGTGCTGGAGGGCGTAGAGTGCGTAGTAAATCGGCTGCGCGGCGGCGCGGTCGTCGAGCGAGACGCCGACGACCCCGCACTTCTCGTCCATTTACTCGCCGGCCTTCTCCTGCCAGGCGTAGTCGCGTCGCTTCGCGGATTTCCCGAACCCACACGACGCACAGACTTTCTTCGTCTTGTGGTAGGAGGCTTCACCACAGCGGCGGCATTTGACGTGAACGGTCTTGTTCTTCTTCCCCTGGCTCGGCGTTCCGGATCCGGTCATGGTGTTATCGTGACGACGTTGTCGCCGCGGATAATCGTTGTGCTCTCGACCGTCTCGACGCCGACTTCACCGGGAGTCGGCGGTTCAGCGTCGTTGCTGGCGGGTTCGAGCACCACGTTCATGTGCTGGTCGTAGCCCGCGAGCGAGCCCGTGTAGATCTCGCCGTCTTTCAGCCGCACGGCCACGCTCTCGCCGAGCGTCGCTTCGAGCACGTCGAGCGGACGTCCTTCGGTCATACTGCGTCCTCGTTCGGTTCGACCCTTAAGCGTACCGTCACGCGGTCGCGCCGAGCGGACGCTCCGCCGACGAACTCGGACCTCGACCGCGAACACACACAGCAACCGCGGGTCAGATCTCGACGGCGAACGACTCGTCGACATCGATACGCTCGGCGAACGTCCCCAGCAACGCCGCGAGCGCATTGAGATCGTCCGTATCGATCATCTCGACGGGCGTGTGCATGTATCGGTTCGGGAGCCCGAGGTTCAGCGACGGGATGCCGCCGCGCTGGGTGAAGATAGCGTCGGCGTCGGTCCCTGTTCGCGAGCCGGTCGCCTGAAGCTGGATCGGCGTCTCGTCGGCGTCGGCTGCCTCGCGCATCGCGTCGACCAGAACGGGATGGCTCGCGCCGCCGCGGGTCACGACCGGCCCCTCGCCGAGTTCGATCCCGTTGCTGCGCGTGCCCGGCGTCGCGGGCTCGTCGGTGGCGTGGGTCACGTCGACGACGATTGCGGCGTCGGGCGCGAGGTCGAATCCGACCATCTGAGCGCCCTGGAGACCGACTTCCTCCTGGACGGTGCTGACGGCGTACACCGTGGCGTCGACGTCTGCCTCGCTTGCTCGACGAAGTCCCTCCGCGGCGGCCCACGTCCCGATCCGGTTGTCCATCCCGCGGGCCGCGAGCCGTGTTCCGTGGAGTTCCTCCACTGTGGTCGCGATCGTGATCGGGTCGCCGACTTCGACGAGTTCGCACGCCTCGTCGCCGTCCGCGGCTCCGATGTCGACGTGCTGCTCGGCGATATCGGCGATCTCGTGGTCGTCGCGCAGGTGGATCGCGGCCTGACCGATGACACCGGACACCGGCCCGTCGTCGGTGTGGATCGAGACGTGCTGGCCGCGCGAGACGGTCTTGTCCGCGCCGCCGATCGAGCCGAGGCGAACGAACCCCTCGTCGTCGATGTCGCGGACCACGAACCCGATCTCGTCGGCGTGGCCGGTGAGTGCGATGCTCGGCGCTTCGGGATCGCCCTCGTGAACCGCGATCGCGTTGCCGTAGTCGTCGGTCCGGACGTCGTCGGCGAACTCCGCGACGTACTCGGTCCAGACGCGCTGACCGCGCGTTTCGTACCCGGACGGGCTCGGCGTTTCGAGCAGGTCGTCGAGGAACGTACGCTGGTTCTCGTTCACAGCCACCGTATCGACGCCCCGGGTATGAACCGTTCGGAACCGGGGATGGAGTCCGAAACGAGCGCACGAGGACCCGGCACTGAAAGCCCAAACGAATAAGCCACCGGACCCCGAACGATCGCGGCATGGCAGACAAGCTAACCCTGCTCGAACTCCACCTGCACAGCGAGGACAACGAGTTCACGAGCGACGTCCAGCTCAGCTCCGACGTCGGCGAGCTGCTGCGTGATCGCCTCGGCTTCGGGGCCGGGAACTCGGAATCGGACACCGAGTTCTCGACCGACACCGACGACACCTCGTTCGGCACCGAAACCGACGACGACACAGAGACGTCGTTCGAGAGCGAGCCTGACGCCGGCGTCGACCCGCTCGGTGCGGACGGCGGCAGCGATGGTGCGGTTCAGGCGACCGACGACGAGGAAACGGGCGACACGGTCGTCGAGATCGACGAGGACGTGGCCGACGAGGACGAGGAGGAATCGTCGGGCAGCGCGCTGCGAAAACTGTTCGTCCTCGGGCTGCTCGTCGGGCTCGCGCTCGTCGCGAAGTGGTATCTCGGCGGCGACGATCTCGAAGACGAGTTCGCGATGGACGACGACGAGTTCGGCGTCGACGACTCCGAGAACGAGTTCGAGGAGCTGTAGAGGCGAAACCCTTTGCCCGGTCGGCGACATTCTTCGGTATGAACCTCCTGCGCAGCGTCAGAGCGGTGACCGAGGCCTCCGGCGATGGACTGATCGACTGGGCCGCCGTCACCGAGGCCGCACGGGCCGCCACCGACCCGGGCGATCTCACGCTCACCGCCGACGAGCGCGCGGGCTATGCGGCCGACGTTCGCGACGCCCGAACCCGGGTCCGGGAGGTCGGCGGCGTCTCCTTCGACCTTCCCGACACCATCGAGGTCCAGCACCGCCACCACTGGATCGACGCGAACATCGCGACGTTCGAGCGCATCATGGGGGCCCTCGACATCGAGGGACGGACGCTCGCCCCCGGGATCGCGCGGGTGGCGAACACCGGTTCGATGACCGTTGCGCTCGCGTTCCTCGCCAACAACGTGCTCGGTCAGTACGACCCACTCCTCCTCGCCGAGGGCGACGATCGGGACGGGGCGGGCGAGGGCGCGGCAAGCGGGGCCGACGACCACGCGCTCTACTTCGTCCATCCGAACATCCAGCGGGTCGCCGAGGAGCTCGACGTCTCACACGCACGGTTCCGACGGTGGATCGCCTTTCACGAAGTGACCCACGCCGCGGAGTTCGGCGCGGCTCCGTGGCTCTCCGACCACCTCGAAGCCCGGATGGAGCGGGCGGTCGACGCGCTCGGCGAGGGGGGCCTCGACCGCGAGGCGTTCCGCGAACTCGACGCCGCGATGACCGCGGTCGAGGGGTACGCCGAACTCCTGATGGATCGTGCGTTCGACGACGAGTACGCCGATCTTCGCGAGAAAGTCGAGGCACGACGACGGGGCCGTGGTCCGGTCTCCCAGCTCGTTCGGCGACTCCTCGGGCTGGGGATGAAACGCCGCCAGTACGAGCGCGGGAAAGCCTTCTTCGAGACCGTCGCCGACGCCCGTGGGGTGGAGGGAGCGAGCGTCGTCTGGGAGCAACCGGAAAACCTGCCGACGAACGCTGAGCTCGACACGCCTGAGCAGTGGCTCGACCGCGTGGCTTGAGCGGTGGGCGCGGTCGGCGTCGCCGTCGAAGCCGGCTTCGTCAGCTCCGAAAGCCGAGGCCACGGGGGAAGGCGAGCCAGACCACGACAGTCCCGACGACGAGTCCGGCGCACACCGCGAGCGCAAAGGTGAGAAGCGAGGGCTCGCCCTGGAGCGTGATGAGGCCCGCCGAGAGCCCAACGAGAACGATGAATCCGATCTTGATGCGGCGCGACGCAGTGAGTCGTTCCTCCTGCGATACCGGACCGACCATCACCGCTCACCGGTCCCGTCGGTGGCGGTCGAGTCGTCCGTCGTGTCGGCGTCGGCGGTGCTCACGTGCATTCCGACGAACGCCCACTCGTCGTCACGGCGTTCGAGGGTGCCGCTCCACCGCGTCTCGTGTTCGCGGTATGCGCCGTCCTCGGTGCTCCGCCACGCCATCACCACGCTGTCGCTGAACCACGCACACGAGTCGCGTTCGGTCACTCGGAGCTGCTGGCTCTCGACGGTCCAGTCGTCGGTCCTATCGGTCTGTTCGTGGAGGCCCGCCTCGATCGCCTCGTAGCCCGCGAGTCGCTCGGTGATGCCGAACTTGACGATCGATTCCGACTCGGCGAAGAAGGGAGATAGCGGGTTGCCCGCACGGAGAGCGTCGTAGTACGCCTCGATTGTGGCTTCGGCGGTCATACTGGCTCGATGCGACGGTGGGATTTACGCCTACTGGAACCCGTGGTTGGTTTCGTTCTCGTCGACCAGGTCCTCGAGTTCGGCGTCGAGCAGGTCTTCGGCCTCCTCGAACTCGTTGGCGAAGTCGTCCAGCCCGTCGGGGCGGTCGTACTGGTCGTACTCCATCGGGCCGTAGGCGGGGCTGTCGAGCGCGCCCATCACGTCCTCGAAGAGTGCGTCGGGGGTCGTCGGCGCGTCGGCGTGGGTTTCGAGCACGCTTTCGAGTTCGGTTGCCGCTTGCTTGGCCTCGTCCTCGTCGGACATCGGGGACTGGACGCCGAACCGGCCCGCATCGCCTTCGGGAAAGAGAGGGTCGAGATCGTCGTCGATCCGCCGGGCGAGTTGGGTGCCGACGCCCTGGACCTCGAACGGATTTTTCGCGTAGGTCTTGAGCTGAAAAACGCCCGCCGAGGGGTGGCCGAGATACATGTCCTCGCCGATCCCCTGGTCACGATCGCCTGCGACCGCCCGCCAGCCGCCGGGGTCGGCCCCGGAATCGACCACGTCCTCCAAGATGTCCTGCCAGTCGCGAACGCGCATACCACTCCTACCGGCGTGGTGCGTATCAACCCACCGCTCGCGTTTCGGTACCGGAGTCTCGGCCACCGCGGCGGTGCGGTGACGGCGGCGGTGCTGTGGCGGTGCGGGCCTCGGTGGATCGAGGGCGAAGCCGTGAGCGCAGCGAACGGCTGAGGGCTCGGGCGGTGCTGTGCGGTTGCGGGAAGCGCCAGCAGTTGTACCGGGAGCGAACGAAGTGAGCGAGCGGGTGTTTTTGACCCAGGTTTTTGCAAGGGGGGTCGCGTGAGCGAAGCGAGCGCGATCCCCCCGCAGTAAAAAAGTGGGTTCTAGTAACTGCGGACCTTCGGCTCGTACTCCTTGTCCTCGCCTTCGAGGATGACCGGTTTGTAGTAGAGGTCTGTCGCACCGCCGTCCCACGCGAGCATCGAGTGCTTGATCCACTCCTCGTCGTTGCGGTCCTGATACCCCTCGCGCCAGTGTGCGCCCCGGAATTCGGTGCGGGCGAGCGCCGAGAGGGTGATGGCCTCGGCGAGGTCGATCAGGTTTCTGGTCTCGATGGTGTGCTGGAGATCGGTGTTGAACGTGCGCGAGGGGTCGTCGACGTAGACATCGTCGTAGGCCTCCCGCGCCGCGCGGATGTCTCGGAGGGCCTGTTTCAGGCCTTCTTCGTTCCGGAAGACGTTGACGTTCTCGGTCATCGCCTCCTGGAGATCGGCACGGATCGCGGCGTGCTGGCGACCCTCGTCTTTCTCCATCAGGTGCTCGATGCGTGCTTGCTCGGCTTCCAGCGCACGCTCGACGGTCTCGTCGACTCCGACCAGCGCTGCGCCCCCATCGGTCGCGGTCGACTCTCCGTCGTCCGACGCTCGACCGCCGTCGGCAGCGACGTCGTCGGGTGAATCGAGCGCACCGGGCGACACCGGGCTGTCGTACTCGGCGTGCTCGATGCTTGCGGAGGGGCCGGTCTCGATCTCGGCGGGCTCCATCTCCTTGCCCGCGGCGTGGCGACCCGCGCGTGCCCCGAAGATGATGAGTTCGGGGAGTGCGTTCCCGCCCAGCCGGTTCGAGCCGTGGACCGAGACGCAGGCGCACTCGCCGGCGGCGTAGAGTCCCGAAATACAGGTTTCGCCGTTCTCGGAGACCTCGATCCCGCCCATCTCGTAGTGCTGGCCCGGTTTGACCGGCATCGGCTCTTCGAGCGGGTTGACGCCCTCGAAATCCTCCGCGAGGTGGATGATGTTTTCGAGCCGGTCGGTGATGCGCTCCTCGCCGAGGTGGCGCATGTCGAGCATCACGTGATCGTCGTCGAACCCGCGGCCCTCGTTGATCTCGGTGAGTTCGGCACGGGCCACGACATCTCGCGAGGCGAGCTCCCCGTCGTTGTTCGCGTACCCACTCTCGAACATGAACCGCTCGCCCTCTTCGTTGTAGAGGATGCCACCCTCGCCACGGACGCCCTCGGTGATCAGGACCCCGGTGGAGGGCAGCGTGGTGGGGTGGAACTGGACGAACTCCATGTCTTCGAGGGGGACGCCCGCTCGGTAGGCCATCGCCTGGCCGTCGCCGGTGTTCGCGACCGCGTTGGTGGTGTGGTCGTAGACCTGGCCCGGCCCGCCGGTCGCGAGGATCACGCCGTTCCGAGCTTTGAACCCCTCGACTTCCCCAGTTTGAACGTCGTAGGCGATCGCGCCGTGGCAGTTTCGGTCCTCGGGGTCGTCGTGGTCGGTGACGGCGAGCTGGGTGACGTACCACTCGTCGTAGACCTGAATGCCTCGTTTGACGACCTGCTCGTACATCGTGTGCAGCAGGTGATGGCCCGTCTCCGCGCCGGCGTAGGTCGTCCGCGGGAACGAAAGCCCGCCGAACGGACGCTGGCTCATCCGGCCGTCGTCCTCGCGTGAGAATGCCATTCCCCAGTGTTCGAGCTGGATGACCTCGCTCGGGCTCTGTTGACAGAGGGTCTCGATCGCCGGGGCGTCCCCGAGGTAGTCCGAGCCCTTCATCGTGTCGTAGGCGTGGTCTTCCCACGAGTCGCCGTCCCGAAGCGCAGCATTGATCCCGCCTTCGGCGGCCCCGGTGTGGCTCCGCACGGGGTGGAGTTTCGAGACGAGCGCGACGTCCGCGCCCTCCTCGTGTGCCGCGATCGCCGCGCGAAGGCCGGCACCGCCCGCGCCGACCACGATGACGTCGTGTTCGTGCATCTCTTGGTCGCGGTTCGACCTACCGAGACTTGAGGCTGTTCATGCCCGGCGTAGGGTTCCGGGTTTTCGACGGACGCCTTCAGGCCGAATACGGATTTGTGTTAGTGTTCAGCCGTTGCACGCCATCGATGCTATCGAATCCATCGTCAAACGAGTAGATGTACGAAATGTCGGTTTCACGTGCGTACGCGACGAGTATCGCATCCACGAGTGAGAGATGAGCGTACCCTTCATACACGCCGAGACCTGTGGTCCAGACCTCGTTGGTCGATCGTCGGATCTCGAATCCGGTGCTCTCACGAACCATCGAGAGGGCCTCGGTCGTCTCCTCGTGAGCGAGTTCCTGCGTGAGCGCGTTCATCGTCTCCGCGAGCACGAAATCGAGCACGACGCAAACCGGGAGATCGCGAGCGTCCGCTGCTGTCACGATCGAGAGGCCCTCTCGCCGAGGAACTGGTCGCGTTGCTGAAACGTACCATAGAGCACGTTAGTATCCACGAGCGCGTGCTGGGCCACGCTACGCCTCGTCGCCGGCGTTGTACTCGCCAGCGGAATCGAGGCCTGTGCGGTCGTGATCGAGCGTTTCGCTTTCGCCGTCGAAGCCCTCGAACTCCGCGAACACGCCCGCCCGCTGCCGGACGACTTCGACCGAAAGTTCGCCGTCGCGCCACCGCCAGCGGACCCTGTCACCGTCCTCGATGTCGGCCCGATCGCGGATCGCCGCCGGGATCGACGCCTGATTGCCGGAGATCGCGCTTTCGCCGATCGTCTCAGTTGTCTCGTCTGATTCGTTCATGACTGAGCGACGGTTTGAAACCTTATAAGGCCACACTAAATCTAACACTAAGATAGGCTCCCTTCTGGTGCTGGCGAAGTACGGCGAACTGGCTGGTTGCGGTGCGGAGCGGTAGTAGCAGTTTCACTTACACCGTGGTATCATGTGACTTATACCGGCAAATGTTGTATCTATATTCGTGTCCGTAAGATGGTGTAACCGAGAGCTTGCACATCGACAAGGGGGCGGGAGGTGAGTTCGAGATGGCATCAATCAAATCACAGATGCGACGGGAAATGAAGAAACAGGAGCGGCGACAAATCCGAGAGTACAAGAAGCAACTCCGGAAGCAAGGCGTTCCATCCAAAGAACGGAGTCGCCTCGTTCGGGAGTTCAAGAAAGAGCTCCGAAAGCAACGGCGCAACGTACTCAGGAACGTCTGAGTGGCTTTCTCGTTCAGACTGAGGTAACCGTAACGACTGAAATAGTACCGGAGGGTAGGTGCCAGCAGTCCTACCGCGAGCGAACCCCGAGGGGGTGAGCGAGCGGCCGTTTTTAGTTCAGCTTTTTGCGAGGACACCGGACGAAGTATTCAAGTGGGTTACCAGAACTTCAGGTTATCCTTGACCGCTTCGCGCTTCATCTCCTGGATGTGCTCCGTGAGGGGGATGTCCTTCGGGCAGACATCGGTACACGAGAACTGGGTCTGACACCGCCAGACGCCGTGCTCCTGTTCGAGGATGTCCATCCGGTGTTGTTTCATCTCTTCTTCCTCGCGCTCGTCCATCGCGAAGCGGTAGGCCTTGTTGATCGCTGCCGGGCCGAGATACTGGTTGTCGCCCGCCGCGATGTTACACGAGGACTGACACGCGCCACACCAGATACACCGCGTGCTCATCTTGATCTTCTCGCGGTTCTCCCGACTCTGGCGCTGTTCCTCGCCATCCGGGGTGTCGCCCTGGAAGTACGGCTCAACCGCCTCCATCTGGTCGTAGAAGTGCTCCATGTCGACCACGAGGTCCTTTTCGACTTCCTGGTGGGGCAATGGCTCGACCCGCACCGGAGTGTCGAGGTCCCCGACCTGGGTCTGACATCCCAGTCGCTGTGAGCCGTTGATGAACAGGGCGTCCGAACCACAGACTGCCTGGCGACACGAGTGCCGGAAGGTGAGCGAGGAGTCGTAGTGATCGCGCGCGTACATCAGCGCGTCGAGCACCGTCATCCCCTGCTCGAAGGGGATCTGGAAGTCGTCGAACCGCGGCTCTCGCTTGGCCTCGACCTCCGGATCGTACCGGAACACCTTGAGGGTTATTCGATCCTCGTCTTCGCCCGCGGCCGCCTCGGCACGCTCCTGACGCTCGGCCTCGTCGGCGCGTTTGCGTTCGAGCCGCCGATCCTGGGCGGTCTCCTCGGTGGGTTCGGTTTCGGGCTCGGTCTCGCTTTCGGTCTCTTGTTGCGGGATTTGCGTGCTCATTGTGGGTTAGAAACTCACGTCCATGCCGGTCATCGCCAGCGCGACACGGATGCCTTGGACGACGAGGAGGACGCTCGCGGTGACGAGCACCGCCGCCACGGCTTTTTTCTGGGTGCCGCCGAGGCCCTGGTTCACGAGGGCGTTGTAGACGCCGTTGACGCCGTGGAACGTTGCGGTCACGAGGAAGAGCACCATCGTGGCGAAGTAGCCGACCTGGCTCATCCGCGCGGTCGTCCCGGCGAGGGTGATCTCGTAGGCGTGGTTCACGAAGTGCAGCAGCATGAAGTGGAAGGCGAGCACCACGATCAGGAACGCCGCGGTCACGCGCTGGGCGAACCACCGCCAGCCGCGCCGGTCGAACGAGGAGTAGCGTTCGGCCATCTAAAAGGCCCCCGTGAGGAACGTCGGAACGCTTGCGATGGCGATCGCGCCAGTGATGACGAGCGATGCGTAGAAGCTCTTGTCCTGGGATTCGAGGCCCACACCGAGATCCACGAACAGCAGCCGGATCCCGTTGAGGATGTGAAAGACCGCGACCGCGAGCAGGCCGACTTCGAGAATGCGAACGAGCAGGAGTGCTTCGAGTCCCCCGAGCGTCTGGTTGTACACCGATGCGCCCGAAATCGCCGTGCTCAGGACTGCGATGTGGGTGAACAGGTAGCCGATCAGCACCCAGCCGGTGAACTTGTGAAATATCCACGCCCACATCCCGGCCGAGAACTCCCGCCACCGACCGAAGTCCTCGACGAGACCCCGCTCGTACGACTGACTCATGTATCGGAGCGTAGGACCGATCCGGTATAGTCGTTACGTACCCGGACGCACGTGCCGTCGTCGGATCGACGCTTCTCTCTGCTGGGTGGACTGTTCGGGCCGTCAGCCGGCGCGGTTCTCCTGACTCGACTGCTCGCGCTCCAGCGCGCGCCGGGTCGAGGCGTCGAGTTCGACGAGATGACACACCGGGTTGCCTGGATACACGAGCGGGTTCTCGAGCACGCCGACCAGCAGTCCCGTGAACGGCGCTGTCACGGTTTCGCTTGCGGTCTTGAACGGATCGGTGATCGTACAGACCGATTCGCCCTCCCGGACGAGGTCGCCGCCGTCGTAGTGCATATCGACGAGTCCCCCGACGTCGGCCCGGAGCCACGTCTTTTCGGACGCGCCGTCGATGACGGTGCGCCAACCGGGCCACCGGACCGCGTCCGTCCGCCGCAGCCCGAACTCCGCGAACACACTCTCGACGCCCGCGAGCGCGCGGTCAATCAGCTCGCGCTGGAACCGGTGGGCCTCGCCCATCTCGATCGTGACCGTGGACGTCCCCCGCTCGGACGCCTCGCGTCGCAGGGTCCCTTCCGGACCAGCCCCGTCGATCACGACGTTCGAACCGAACGCCTTCGCCACCCGCTCGACGCCCTCCGTTTCGGTGTCGGCTCGGACGTGGAGCATGTTGGTCCGGCCCCGGGTCGAGGTGTGGAAATCCAGCCCGAAATCGCCCGGTTCGACGAAGTTCCCGAAGATCCGATTCGCCATCCGGCGGGCGCTGGTTCCGGTCTCGTTTCCGGGAAAGGATCGATTGAGGTCGCGGTCGTAGATCGGGAGATACCGCTGCTGGGCGAGGAAGCCAGGGACGTTCAACACCGGGAGACAGATCAACGTCCCGTGGAGATCGGTGTGATCCCACTCGTGGGCCACGGTTCTGACGACCTCGATGCCGTTGAGCTCGTCGCCGTGGGCCGCCGCAGTGAGGACCGCGGTCGGTCCCGGCTCCGCCCCGTTGACCACGGTGACCGGAATCCGGACCGGATCGCCCATGTAGGTCTCGCTGATACCGTATCTGACGTTCTGGGTTTCGCCAGGCGCGACCTTCCCGCCGTCGTACGTGAAGGCCCCCTCGTGACTCATCACCCCCGTTCGGCAAGCCGAGAATAAAACCCTCGCGTCCCCGCCGGGGATTCGCGAGTCGTTCGTCATATACAAGCGCCACAGCTTTGTCCCGAGCCATCGACCGAACGCCATGACGAACGCCGACGACCCAGTCCGGGTGGGAGTGTTGAGCCTCCACAACAGCAAGGAGACGAAGGCCATCCTGAACGCGGTCGAGGACCTCGGACACACGCCGGTGTGGCTCCGGCGGGAGAACACCGCGGTTTCGATCCGCGACAGTGAGGTCGGCGTCGAGCCCGAAGTCGACGTGGTCGCGAACCGACTCCTGCTCTCGAACACCGAGGAGCCCGCCGAGGGCTTAGGATTGGCGGCGACGTTCGAACGCATCCGCCCGATGCTCAACCGTCCGGGACCGACCCTCACCGCGATCCACAAGTTCGCGACCGCCGCACGACTCGCCGACTGGAACGTGAGAGTGCCGGACGCGCTGCTCGCGCTCTCGAACGATCGGCTAAATCGTGGCCGCGAGCAGTTCGGCGACGTCGGGGTGTACAAGACCGCGATCGGCACCCACGGCGGCGGGACGTGGAAAGTCGATCTCGACGAGCCCGTGAACCCCAAAGTCGGTAATCGTCAGGCGTTCCTTCAGGAACTCATCGAGCGCGACGCGACCGAACACCGCGACCTCCGGGTGTACGTCGTCGACGACCGGATGGTCGGCGCGATGCACCGGTACGCACCCGAGGGCGACTGGCGAACCAACGTCGCGCTCGGTGGGGCAGTCGAGAACGTCACCGACGAAATTCCCGACGAGGCCAGAGAAACCGCGCTCTACGCCGCCGACGTGATGGATCTCGATTACGTGGGCGTCGATCTCATCGAAGGAACGGATGGCTGGCACGTCCTCGAAATGAACCCGACGGCGGGATTCAAGGGGCTCTACGAGGCCACGGGGAAGAGTCCCGCACCCTACATCGCGAAGCTCGCTATCGAGCGGGTCGGCGGAGAGGTCGACGACGACCGTGTGGCGGAGATCTCGACGACGCTCGACGACTCCACACCGTCCAGTATGCCCCGTCCCGAGCGGCCCGCACCCGGCCAGACCCCGCTGATCGGCTACATCGAGGACGTGGTAGTGAGCGGCACCAGCGGCTCGCGGTCGACGCTCGCCAAATCCGACACCGGTGCGACCCGGACCAGTATCGATACCTCGCTCGCGGCCGAGATCGGTGCTGGCCCGATCAAGAGCATGACCCGCGTCAGGTCGGGAAGTTCGAAATCCGGGAAGGCACGGCCGGTCGTCGACCTCGTGGTAGGAATCGGCGGCACCCAGCACACCGTGACCGCAAGCGTCGAGGACCGGAGCCACATGAGCTACCCGCTCCTGCTGGGTCGGGACATCCTCCAACACTACCAGGTCGACGTCAGGCGGCGCGCCGACAGCGACGATGACCCAAGAGAGGAGGCGGAGCGTCTCGAAGAGTAGTGCCACCGCTCCTTCCGATGAAGCTGACGTCAGCAACTGGCGAGACTGTGTCGAAGCAATGGGATCGTCGAGGGTCGCTGCACCGCAGAAAGCGACGCAAACGCAGGAGGGGACGGACAGACGATCATCGCACCTCCCACGTCCCGACTGGGTGGTGGCGGGTCAGCCGGGATGTGTTCGTTTGATTGTCGGAGTAAAAAACCTATCGGCCGATCAGGATTCGTAGTGTGCCCAGAGGTAGCGAGTGGCGATCGATCGGTACGGTCGCCACCGTTCGGCGAGTTCGTGCATCTCCTCGCGGGTCATCTCACCGTACAGGGATTCGATTCCGCGGCGCACCGCGAGATCGCCGATCGGGAACACGTCCTCTCGGCCGAGGACGAAGATCAGATACATCCGGCCGGTCCACGCCCCGATACCACGGATTTCGGTGAGGTGGTCGATCACCGCCTCGTCGCTCTCGTCCGCGAGGCCCGCTCGGGTGAGATCGCGTTCCTGAAACGCCCGCGCCGCGTTTCTGACGTACTCGGTCTTCGCCTCGCCGAGACCGGCGTCTCGGAGGGCTTCTTCGTCGGCTTCCAGCACCGTTTCGGGGGTGACCTCCTCCAGCAGATCGAACACGCGCTCGCGTACGGCGGCCGCCGAGGCCGTCGAAATCGATTGGTTGATGATGGTGACCACGAGTCGCCGGAATTCGTTGTCGGCGGGTTCGAGTTCGAGCGGTCCGTGCTCGTCGATCAACTCGGCCATCACCGGATCCTCCCTGAGTTCGTCCATACCGATCCCTCGTCCGCGGTGCGTTTGACGATGGCGTTGTTCGTCGATCTGGGTCTGTCCCGAGCGGCGTCGGCCAACGAAACAGCGCCGGGCGCACTCGTGTGCGCCTCGCTCACCGTCGCAGTTTTCCGTTCGTCACCTCACAGCAGTCCGGCAACGACGAGCAGCGCGAGCGAGACGACGCTCGCGACGAGAAACCACGGCCGCGCCGCCGTCGCCGCGGTCGCGGCCGACGACCCGGAGGACGGATTGAGCCGACGAAATCCGACGACCAGTACGATCGCGAGGACGAGCCACAGCCCCACCATCGACAGGACGAGATGGCCACGCCCTGTCGACGTGAGCGACTCGGCGGTGTACAGCGTGCCGGCGAGGTGCCCACCCGAGAACAGCAAGAGGAGCACCGAGGCGATCGTGAGATACCCGAATCGCCGGGTGATGAGCGAGACTGCCTTCTCGCCGAGCAGCTCCCGGCGCGCTGCGGGGACCACCATCCCGGCGATCACGAGCGTACCACCGGTCCAGAGGGCAGCAAAGACGGTGTGGACGGTCATGACTGCATCGAGCACCGTCGTCATCGGTGATCGCCCGTCTCGGACTGTACTTTCGTCATATCACCGCCGGTCGCCCGACGTGACGTCGTGGCATCGGTTCCGACGGCGGTCACGGCCCGTTCTCGTGGTTCGTCCCGAGCACCTCCGTGTCTCATCGCCGGTGGGTTGGAGGCTGGCACGTAAACACCGATCGAGTAGCGACGAGCACACCCGCGACGAGGAACGGTGGGGTTAGAACCCTTTGCCGAGGAGTTCGCGCGCGATCACGTTCTTCTGGATCTCGCTCGTACCCTCGTAGATCTGGGTGATCTTGGCGTCCCGGTAGAACCGTTCGACATCGAAGTCGTCGACGTAGCCCGACCCACCGTGAATCTGGACGGCCTCGTCGGCGACGTCGACCGCGACCTTCGAGGCGAACTCCTTCGCCATCGAGGCGAGCGTGGTGAGCTGCTCGTCGGTGTTTTCGACGCTCCACGCCGACTTGTAGGTGAGCTGGCGGGCGGCCTCGGTCGTGGTGTGCATGTCGGCGAGCTTGTGCTGAATCGCCTGGAAATCGCCGATCGGCCGACCGAACTGCTCGCGCTCCTGGGCATAATCGAGTGCCCGCTCCAGTGCGCCCTTGGCGATGCCGACGCCCTGGGCGGCCACCCCAGTCCGGGTCTCGTCGAAGAACTGCATCTGCTGGAGGAAGCCCGCGCCGCGAGTACCCAGAAGGTTCTCTTCGGGGACGCGAACCCCGTCGAGGAGGAGTTCGGCGGTGTCCGATGCCCGAATCCCGAGCTTGCCGGTGATCTTCTCGGCGGTGAACCCGTCCCGATCAGCCTCGACGATGATCTGGCTGAAACCATTATAACGGCCCTCGGCGTCGGGATCGGTCTTACAGAGCACGACGAAGAAATCGCCGACCGAGCCGTTCGTAATCCACATCTTGTTGCCGTCGATCACCCACTCGTCGCCCTCCTTCTCCGCGCGGGTCGAGACCGAGGAGACGTCCGAGCCGGTGTCGGGTTCGGAGATCGCTGCGCCCATGATCGCCTCGCCGTTCGCGAGCGGCCGCAGGTACTCCTCTTTCTGCTCGTCGGTGCCGAACTCCCGGATCGCCTCGCTGCCGAACCCGGTGCTCGACACACAGAGGCCGATCCCTGGATCGACCGCGAACAGCTCCTCGATGACGAGAGCGGTTTCGAGGGTGGAGTAGCCCGCGCCGCCGTACTCGACCGGGATGCTCGCGCCGAGCATCCCCATCTCGGCGGCGGTCTCGATCAGGTCGTGGGGATACTTCTCCTCGCGGTCGTACTCACCCGCGATCGGTGCGATCTCGTTTTCGGCGAACCGTCGGACCTCGTCGCGGATCTGTCGTTGCTCCTCGGAAAGCGCATAGTCCATGATCGGTCATTACAGACTCCGGCGACAAGTAGCTTCGTACCCAGAAATAAACTCACGAGGGGTTTCTAAACTCGGCGATCGGGGCGGCGATCAGCAGCGTCGTTCCATGGCGAAGCTACGGGAGGGAAACGTTGAAACCACGCGGGCGAGACCGACTAGTGAGTCATGAACGCCGAGGACATCGAAACCATCGCGGTGCTGGGCGCGGGGAACATGGGACACGGCATCGCCGAGGTCGCGGCGCTCGCGGGCTACGAAGTCAGGCTGCGTGACATCAACGAGGAGTTGGTTGAAAGCGGCTACGACGACATCGAGTGGAGCCTCGGCAAGCTCGAAGAGCGCGACCAGCTGAGCGAGGAGGAGGCCGACGCCGCGCTCGATCGCGTGACGCCGGTGGTCGAGCTCGAAGACGCGGTCTCCGAGGTGGACTTCGTGATCGAGGTCGTCCCCGAGAAGATGGACATCAAACAGGACGTCTATCGGGAAGTCGAGGAGCACGCCCCCGACGAGGCGCTGTTCGTCACGAACACTTCCTCGCTCTCGATCACCGACCTCGCGGAGGTCACCGACCGACCCGAACGGTTCTGCGGGATGCACTTCTTCAATCCTCCTGTGAGAATGCAGCTCGTCGAGGTGATCGCCGGGGCCGAAACCGCCGACGAGACCCTCGACACCGTCGAGGCGCTCGCCGAGGGGTTCGGCAAGACACCCGTGCGCGTCCGGAAGGACAGTCCGGGGTTCATCGTCAACAGAGTTCTCGTGCCGCTGATGAACGAGGCCGCGTGGCTGGTCGAGGAGGACGTCGCCACGATCGCCGAAGTCGACAGCGCGACCAAGTTCGATATGGGCCTCCCGATGGGGAGCTTCGAACTCGCGGACCAAGTCGGGATCGACGTGGGCTATCACGTCCTCGAATACATGCACGAGACGCTGGGCGGGGCCTACGAGCCGAGTCCGCTGCTCGCCGAGAAGGTCGAGAACGACGAACTCGGCAAGAAAACCGGAACCGGATTCTACGACTACGAAGACGGTGAGGGGGCCGATATTCCGACTGATGCCGGCAGCGAGGCGATCGAATCCCGACTCCTGGCGGTGATGGCGAACGAGGTCGCGAAGCTCATCGGTGGCGACGTCGCGCCGGCAAGCGACATCGACGAGGCCGTAATGCTCGGCGCGGGTTTCCCGAGCGGGCCGGCGAAGCTCGCGGACGAACGCGGGCTCGAGGATCTCCACGCCACGCTCGACGACCTCCACGGCGAGACCGGCGCAGCGCGGTACGAACCCGCCGACTACCTCGCCGAGGCCGCCGAATCGGGCGGGTTCTACGACCGCAACGGTGACGGCGACACGGGGGAGGTCGCCTTCGAGAACATCGAGGTCAGCTACCCCGGCGAGCAGGTCGGGAGGATCGCGCTCGATCGGACCCACCGGATGAACACGATCAACCTCGACCTGCTCGACGAGCTCGGGACCGCGATCGATCAGTTAGAAGCCGACGACGACGTGCGCGCACTCCTGATCGTCGGCGCGGGCGATCAGGCCTTTTCGGCGGGCGCGGACGTCCAGTCGATGGCCGCGAGCGCTGCCCCGCTCGACGCGATCGAACTCTCGCGAAAGGGCCAGCAGACGTTCGGCAAGCTCCAAGAGTGCGACATGCCGGTCGTGGCGGGGATCGACGGCTACTGTCTCGGCGGCGGGATGGAGCTCGCGACGTGTGCCGACCTCCGGATCGCGACCGAGCGCACGGAGTTCGGTCAGCCCGAACTCGACCTCGGGCTCCTCCCGGGCTGGGGCGGCACCCAGCGCCTCCAGCAGATCGTGGGGATGGGCCGCGCGAAGGAGATCATTCTGACCGCCGAGCGCTACGAGGCGAGCGAGATGGCGGAGTTCGGGTTCGTAAACGAGGTCGTCGACGGGGACCTCGAATCCGCGGCGTTCGAGCAGGCCGCGGACCTCGCTGCCGGTCCGCCGATCGCCCAGAAGTTCACGAAACGCGCCATGCTTCGTGGCTGGGAGGACACCGACGCAGGCCTCGAAATCGAGTCCCAGGCGTTCGGTCACCTCGTCAACACCGACGACCTCATGGAGGGCGTCACGGCGTTCATGGGTGACGGCGAGCCCGAGTTCGAAGGGAAGTAGATCCGGAACGGAACGCTTAAACTCGGGTATCGGAAACGAAAGACCGTAGCTAGCTCCGTTGGTGTAGTCCGGCCAATCATGCGGGCCTTTCGAGCCCACGACCTGGGTTCAAATCCCAGACGGAGCGTTCTTCGGCCGAATTTTGCGGAGACTGTTCTATAACAGGTCCGGAAAGCGGTCGCTACTGTCGACTAGCCGACGGTCAACGCACGAGGCTCTTCGATAGAGAATGCGTCTGGAGGTCCATGATATCGCCCCTCGCGGAACGCTTATTACCGAACGGGGGTTGTGTCTATTTGCAATGGCAACAGGTACGGTCGACTTCTTCAACGACACTGGCGGCTACGGTTTCATCGACTCTGAGGACTCCGAGGAGGACGTCTTCTTCCACATGGAAGATATCGGCGGCCCGGATCTCGAAGAGGACACCGAAGTCGAATTCGACATCGAACAGGCAGACAAAGGACCCCGAGCGACCAACCTCACCCGACAGTAAGTCGGCCGGCGGTCGCACGAACGACGAAACGACTTACATCCGTTTTCACGAAGCTCACCACGGTAGTCACGACCATCCCGAACGACTGTCCGTGGCCACGAGCGTGACGATCAGAACGTCCGATTCTCGCGAACCGACATGTTCCGAAACCCTTACTTGACTGACTGGCCAGTTAGCAGCAACGAACAATGACCGACGAACTCATTCGTGCGACCTACGCCGCGCTCTGCAAACACGGCTATGCGGATCTCACGATGCAGGACATCGCGGACGAGTCGAGCAAAAGCAAGGCCGCGCTTCATTACCACTACGACACCAAGCAGGACCTCCTGCTCGCCTTTCTCGCCGCACTCTACGAGGACTTCACCGACCGACTCCGGGCTCCGGATGACGACGATCCCGCGGCGCGGCTCGTGGCGTTCATCGATAGAGCGCTGACGCCGCCGGAGCGTGACGACCAGCGCGCGTTCCAGACCGCGATCCTCGCGATCAAGGCCCAGGTCCCCTACGACGACGCGTTCGGCGAGCGGATCGCGGAGTTCGACGCGTTCGTCCACGACCAGTGCCGGGCAATCGTGACCGAGGGGATCGAGCAGGGCGTCTTCCGCGACGTCGATCCCGACCGGGTCGCGACCTTCCTCGTGACGCTGTTCAATGGCGCGCACGTCCGCTGGGTGACCGAGGGACAGTCGGCCGACGTCACCCAGGAGCTGTTCGTCGAGTACGTCCGGAGTCAGTTACTCGCTAACGGCTGGGAGGTCGCCGCCGAATGAGGATTCGGGAACGGCTCGCAAGCGTGTTCAAGTCGCGCGAGGAGTTCGATCTCACGTCCGGCGGCATCGCGAAACCCCTCTTTTACCTCTCGCTGCCGCTCGTGATCACGAACCTGCTCCAGACCGCCTACAACCTCGCTGATACGTTCTGGCTCGGCCAGTACAGCACGGACGCGCTCGCGGCGATCAGTTTCGCGTTCCCGATGGTCTTCTTTCTCATCTCGCTCGCGCTCGGGCTCTCGGTCGCCGGCAGCGTTCTCGTTGCCCAGCATACCGGCGCTGGCAACGAGGAGCGCGCCGCCTACGCCGCCTCCCAGACGGTCTCGATCGCGATCATCGGCTCGATCGTGCTGGGGCTGCTCAGCTACCCGTTCGTCGACGAGTTCGTCCGGCTGCTCGGTGCGTCGCCCGCCGTCGCGGTGCTCGTGACCGAGTACATGCGGGTCTACGCGTTGGGGCTCGTGTTCGTGTTCGGCTTCTTCATGTTCGTCTCGCTGATGAGAGGCTACGGCGACACGATCACGCCGATGCTCGTGATGGCCGGGACGGTCGTGCTCAACGTCGCGATCGATCCGATCTTGATCCTCGGCTGGGGGCCGGTCCCCGAGCTCGGCGTCGAGGGCGCGGCGATCGCGACGGTGTTCTCACGCGCGATCGCGTTCGTCGTCGGGTTCGCGATCATGGTCCGTGGCTCGCGCGGCGTGACGATCAATCTCCGCGATATGGTTCCCGATCCGGAGTTCGCCAAGACGCTCTTCCGGATCGGTATCCCGGCGTCGATCGAGGGGACCGGCCGGGCGATCTCGATCAACCTGATGCTGGTGATCATCGCGACGTTCTCGACGTCGGTGGTCGCCGCCTACGGCATCGGGACACGGGTGTTCTCGGTCGTGTTCCTGCCCGCGATCGCGCTCTCGCAGGGCGTCGAGACGATGACGGGCCAGAACGTGGGTGCTGGCAAGCCGGACCGCGCTGCACAGACCAACCGCCTCGCAGCGAAAGCGATGTTCGTCGGTCTCACCGTTCTCGGGATCGTCTCGTGGATCGCGGCCGACCCGATCGTGGCGGTGTTCACGTCCGACGCGGCAGTGATCGACATCGGCGCGCGATTCCTCCGCTACGTCGCGCCGACGTTCGGGTTCATCGGGATCATGTACGCCTACACCGGAGGCTTCCGCGGCACCGGTCAGACTACCGTCGCCGCCGCGATCTCGATCCTGATGCTCGGGGTGATCCGGGTCCCGTTCGCGTGGCTCGTCGCCGACCCGCTCGGCACGCCGGGCATCTGGCTCTCGTTTGCGATCTCGAACGTCGCCGGCGCGGCGATCGCGTACCTGTGGTTCCGCCGCGGCGGGTGGCGCTCGACCGACCTCACCGGACAGCACGGGCGGACGGGCACGCCGGACGCTCCGGACGCGGACGCCGCAGTCGACGACTGACGGGCTGCCAGCCGCGCTCGCAAAACGGAATCAGCCGTCCAGCCGGTCGTACACCGCTTCAACGCTGATCATCGGCTCCGGGTAGTCCTCGCCGAGCTGGACGCCGTACATTTCTTGTTGGACCGACGAAAGTTTCCAGGGTTCGTGACAGGCGTCGGCAGGGAGCGCGTCGAGTTCGGGCAACCAGTGTCTGATGTACGCCGCATTCGAGTCGTAGCGCTCGCCCTGGCCGAGCACGTCGAAGTAGCCGTCGCGCGAGTCGTTGCCGACGCCCGCCTGGTACGCCCAGTTCCCCCAGTTCGAGCACACGTCGTAGTCGACGAGTCGCGACTCGAAGTACGCCGCCCCTTTCCGCCAGTCGATCCCGAGCGCGTCGGCGAGGAAGCTCGCGACGTTCTGGCGGCCACGGTTCGACATGAACCCTGTCTCGTTGAGTTCGCGCATGTTGGCGTCGACGAACGGAACCCCTGTGTCGCCGGCTGCCCACCGCTCGAAGGCCGTCTCGTCGTGTCGCCACTCCTTCGTGACGTCCCGAATCCCCGTCGACGTGAAGAAATCGGCACCGTGCTTTTCGAACTGGAACGTCATGAAATCGCGCCAGAGGAGTTCGAAAACGAGCCAGTACGTCGAGTCGTTGGCAACTCGTTCGCGCTCGTACCGCTCGACGTGCTCGTGGATCAGCCTGGGCGAGAGACAGCCGACCGCGAGCCACGCCGAGAACTTCGAGGAGTAGTCAGCACCCAGGAGTCCGTTCCGGGTCTCTTTGTACTCGCGCAGGTGATCACCCTCCCAGACGTACTCCGTCAGCCGCCGGAGCCCAGCCGACTCGCCGCCGACGAACTCGATCGCCGCCCGATCGTCCGGTTCGCGTTCCTCGATCCCAAGGTCACCTGGCGTCGGGATCGTGCCCGGTTCGTCGCCAGCGCTCTCTGGAAGGACGATCGACGTGGGGGCATCGAGGGGATCGCGCACCGTCGCACCGTCCTCGACGGTCTGTCGCCACGGCGTGAACGTGTCGTCGATCCGTTCGACGCGAGTCGGGAGGTCCTCGACGTGATACAGCGTCTTGCCCCAGAAGTCACGACTATCGATTCCGTGCTCGTCGAGCCCGTCGGTCACACCGTTCTCGATGGCGCGCTCCTCGGTCGCTGGCGTCGTGTGGTAGTGGACGATGTCGGCCCCGTGTTCGGCAGCGAGTTGCGGAACGACGTTCTCGGTCTTTCCCTGTCGAACGAGGAGGTCACCGCCCGCCTGGCGCAGCGATCTTCGGAGGTCACGGACGCTATCGACGAGGAATCGCGCTCGGTAGGGGCCGGTCTTCGGGAGATCGAACATCGTCTCGTCGAACTCGCGCGGGTCGAAGCAGTACACCGGGAGCACAGTATCATACTCGTCGACGGCGCGGACGAGTGCCTCGTTGTCGTGGGTCCGGAGATCGGTCCGGAACCAGACAACGGCGGTGTCGGTCATCGCCTTCTGGTACGCGATGGAGCCACAAGACCCTCCGTCTTCAGGCGAGCCATTCGTCGGGTTTCGTGTCGTAGTCGACGTCCGTCGCCGCGATCTCCTCGACCGCCTCCCACGCCAGGTCCTCGGTGGTGAAGCTCTCGCCGTCGTAGCGGATGAGCTTCCCGCGCTCCTCGGGGTCGGGTTCGCGCTCGCGGCGCTTCGCCACTTCGAGGTCGTGTTCGTCGACCTCCTTCACGACGGTCTTCAGGTTCACGGGCCGTCCCCAGAGGTCGTAGACGCGTTCTAAGGTCTGTTTCGCCTGTTCGACGTCGAGCATCACGCCGTTGTAGTGGTGGGCGAGGAGGAGTTCGTTGCGGTTGTTGTAGTTGCCGTCGTGAACGGTGATCGTGGGTTTGCCGAAGTTGGTGAACTGGAGCAGGAGCTTCTTCTTGACGTCCTCGTAGTCGGTCGAGGTCGCCCGGAAGTCCCGGGTCGCCTGGGTGTACTCGTAGGTGAAGTAGTCGTTGTCGTCGACGAACTCCTGGGTGAGGAACTCGTCGATGAAGGTGACGTCGTTGTGGCTCTCGCGGATCTCGAACATTCGGTTCCATCCCGCCGACCGATCGATCTCGGCGAGCGCGTCGTCGACGCTCTCGTAGCGCTCCCCGTCGAACAGGTAGCGCGAGACGCGTTCGAGCTCCTCGCGACTCGTCCGCCGGACGAATCCGCGATTCCGGGGTTTCGCGAGCGAGTAGTGGCGCTCGGCCATCCCCGCCTCGGTCAACACCTTCCAGGGATAGCTCTCAACGTCGATCTCGCCTGCCCGTGCGCGTTCGAGGGCTTCGCCGTCGATCCGCGGGTCGTCGGGATCGAGCGCATCGAGTCGCTCCCGTGAAATCACGTCGACGGTCGGATCGGGCGCGAGCTGTTCTTGAACGGTCTCGAAGTCGATCACGTCGTGGAAGTTCCGCCATGTGATCCCCTCGACCCGGAGCAGACGCTCGATGACCTCGCGGCGATTCACGGAGTTCTCGATGTACTCCCAGAGTTCCTTGCCGAGCTTGTAGGGGTTGAGTCCGGGCGAGCCGAGCACGCGTGCCTGATGGTCGGCGTAGTTCAGGAACTCGTCGGCCCCCGCGAACGTCTCCTCGCCCATCATCATCGACTCCCAGTACGCCGCCCACCCCTCGTTCATCACCTTCGTCATCCGCTGGGCCGCGAAGTAGTACGCCTCGCGTCGAAGGATTTCGAGGACGTCGCGCTGCCATTCGGTCATCTCGACCGCCTTGCCCGCCTCCTCGTCGTACGCCATCCCGTGTCGCCAGAAGAAGGCGAGGAGGTCCTGTTCGGGCTCTTTCGGGATCGTGGCGGTCTCCTCGTCGTCGCGCTGGGATTCGAGCCACTCCTCGTCGAACACCTCATCGACCACGTCCGCCCCGAGATCGAGGTCGTCGAGCTGGTCGGCGATGTCGTCGAGTTCGACGGTTTCACCCTCCTCTTCGGTCGCGCTCGAAAACGCCTGGTGGCGATCGATGTTGGTGTCGAGACACTGGATCGTGTCGATCCACTTCTCGACGTCCTCGCGGTCGATCTCGGGATCGCTCATGTACTCGTCGATCGTGTCGGCGTGGCGCGCGAGCATCGTCGCGGCGTTCGGGGTCTCACCCCCCGTGAACAGCCCGAACCACTGGTTGTGTGCGAAGAAGTCGGCGTGGGCCTCGACGTGGGTGATGACCGCCTTCTGGTCGGCCAACGAGTTCGATTCCTGGAGGAAGGCGTGAGCGGGATCGTCGTTGTTGACGATTTCGAAGGCCTTCCCGCCGAGGAACTGGGTCTGTTTCTGCTGGCGGTCGTACTTCATCCCCCACCGCCAGTGGGGGTACCGCGTCTGGAACCCATCGTAGGCGATCAGCTGGTTCATCTCGTCGTGATCGACGATCCAGTAGTTCACCGGGTAGGGATCGAGCCCCAGTTTCCGGGCGAGGTTCGCGGCCTCCGTGACCGGTGCTTCGAGTTCGCGCGCGATGCGCTGGGCGGTGATGCGGTCACTCATCGTTGTCCTCCGTGTTGAGCACGCGGTAGATCGCGTCGACCACGTCGTCGGGCGAGGTGACGTACGCCACCACGACGTCGCCCGCGTCGGCGAAGCTCCGCTCTATCTCCTCGGCATGGGTCGCGTTGATCGCGTTGCCCGAGGGCTGGGTCTCGACGTACGCGTGGAGGTTCGCCGGAATCTCCTCCATCAGCGGGACGACGCGCTCTTCAGTGTCGTTGCTCGAATTTTCGGAGTCGCCCGCCGCGAACACGTACCGGTTCCAGTCGCTCCACGGGTACTCTTCCTCCAAGACCTCCTTCGCGAGTTCGTACGCCGAGGAGATTTTCGTCCCACCGCCGGAACGGATCCCGAAGAAGTCGTCGCGGTCGACCCGCCACGCGTCGGCGTCGTGGGCGATGTAGACGAACTCCGCGTGGTCGTACTTCCCGGTGAGATACCAATCGAGCGGCGTGAACGTGCGCTCGACCAGTTCGCGCTTGCCCTCGCGCATCGACCCCGAGACGTCCCGGATGTTCACGACGACGACGTTTTTCTCGTACTCCTCGATGATCTCGGGGTAGCGGTAGCGTTCGTCCTCTCGGCGGAACGGGACGTGATCGATCCCCTCTCGGCGAATCCGGGTCGCGGTGTCGGTCTGTTCGACGTTCGCCTCCATCGCCTCGATGCTTTCCCACCTCGTGCGCTCGGCCGCCGGGAGGCTCGCGTAGGCGTCGTCGATCCACGCTCGGGAGACCGGGAGGTGGTTCGCGCGCGCCCACTCGAAGACCGCCTGTGGCCCCATCCCGTCCACCCGGAGCGCCTCGCGAACGTACTCCTCGTCGAAGTCCATCGCGAGTTTGCGCTTCAGCCCCGTTTTGAACAGCCGCTCGAAGTCGAGCGTGGAGTCCGGACCTGTATTGGTGATGTCGGTGTAATCGCCCTCGACCTCCTCGGCGACCTGCTTGCCTTTGGGTTCGAGGTCGAGCCCGAGGCGCTCGTCGAGTTCTTGAGCGAACTCCTCGGGATCCATCTCGTAGTACTCGTGCTCGCCACCCTCCTCGCCCGGCTCGCCGTCCTCGTCGCCGTCGTCCGGCTGTGGCTCCCCGACCGGCTGGCCCGGCTCGGGCGTGTCGCCGTCGCCCTGGCCCACCCCGCCCTGATCGCGCTGGTCGTACTCGAACCCCGGGAGATCGACGATCTTGATCGGGATGCGGACCGAGTCCGGACGGCTCCCGCCGAGGTCGCCGTACTGAATGAACTCTGCGAGGTCCTCGCGGCGCTCCTCGCCGACTTCCCGGTAGCGTTCGAGGTCGTCCTGGAGTCCCATCTCAGCCCCTCCGCGACCACTGGTAGCTCATCTGGCTCATGACGTGCCGACTCGTCAGCTCCGCCGACGCCGCGGTGTAGCCGAACAGGTCGATCATGTTGTCGATCGTCTCCTCCTTGCAGCGGGCGGTCTCGGTCCCGCTTGGCGGGTCGTCCCACTGGCGGGGGTCGAAATCCTCGAACGTGCGGCGCACGTCGTCCCAGTCGTAGCTTCCGAGCACCGAGTCGATCACGGGGATCTCGGTGAGCGCGACGTCGCTCGCTCGGAACTCCTCGTCGCGGTTGTGCCACGCGTGGCGATTCAGCGCGGTGATGATGTTCTCCGTGCGGAACTCTCTGACCTGTCTCTTATACACATCTCNGATGTGTATAAGAGACAGGCGTAGACGTGCTCGACGTACTCCGCGACGGTGTCCTCGTCGACGCGCTTGTCTCGCATCATCGATTCGAGCACGTCGTCCTCCTGGCGGTCGAACACCTCGTTTTTCACCGTCACGACCCGGCTCTCGAACTCGCCGCGCTCGTCAGCCGAGAACACTGGTGCGTCCGCGAGCCCTTCGGCCATCGCGTCGAGCACGTCCTGGGGCAGAACGACGTTCTCCACGGCGAGATCGGGATGGTGGCGGTCGCGTTCGGCGTAGAACAGGTCCGCGAGTACGTCGCGGGTGTACGTGACCGGGATCCCGGACTCGCCGTCCGCGCCGTCCTCGAACTCGAACTCGTCGCCGTCGACGCGCTCGTCGCCGCGCTGGAGGTAGCCCTGATCGAAGAGTAGCGCCTTGTCGACGAGATCGAGTCCTGCGGGAAGGTCGTCGTCGAGCCGCGTCACGACGCTGTACAGCGCCGCCGCCGCGACCGTGTGCGGCGCGAGCTCCACCGTTTTGACCCGGTGTTCGTCGCGCACGTCGACGGTGAGCGGCTCGCGGATCTTCGTCGCCAGCTCGCTGTACGACTCGGCCTGCCAGATTTCGGTTTCGTTCGTGAGTTCGCGCCGGATCAGCTCGGCTTCGAGCGAGAGGTTGGTGAGATACCGGAACTCTCGACGGTCGAGCCGGCGCTTGAGCGCCTTCAGCGGGTCCTGATCGTTGCGTTCGGCGTGCTGGTTCAGCTGGGCTTCGAGGTCGGGGTTCGAGATGATCATCAGCTGGGTGTCGACGTCCATTCCGATCCCCTTGTCCAGCTTCACGCTCCTCTCGTCGGGCACGTTCAGTAGTTTTCGGAGGAGGTCTGCGTGCTGGGCCGCATCCTCCACGATCGTGAGGAGGCCGTTGCCCTGCGAAAGCACGCCGTCGTAGCTGAACGCCTGGGGATTCTTCCGTCCCCTTGATTCGAGTTCGCGGACCATCCCTGCCATCCACGACCCCACGAGGCGTTCCTTGGGACTTCCCGAATCCTCCGAGTGGAGTACACCGATCCCCCGACCGACATCGACGACGTAGTTCTTGACCCGGAGATGGCTCGGGTTCGTGATCGCCGAGAACCGATCCTCGACACCCTCGCGGCGGTACCGGTCTTCGAGATACTCGTACGCCTCCCGGCAGAAGGGATCGAGCCGGCTCTCGGCCACGATCGGGATCTCGTCGTCGCGGCGGTCGTTGATCGCGGCCACGATCTCCACGCGCACCTCGGGTGGGAACACCGAGAGCGGATGGGATTGGACCGGGCTCGCGTACCAGTCGTCCTCGTCGTCCTGATATTCGTCGCCGTAGGTCAGCCCCGGTCCGTCGCCCGCCCCCGCGACGTTCCACTCGACGGTGTACCGCCGGCCAGCGTCGGTCTTCGAGTATTCGCGCAGGCCGTTGATCAGACACCGCTTGAGCTCCGATTTCCCGGTCGCGGTCGGCCCCGCGAACCAGATGATCTTCTCCTCTTTTCCGCGGCGGGCCGCGATCGACCGGAGGTCGTCGACGAACCCGTTCAGGAGTTCGGTGTTGCCGAGGATCGCGTGCTCGCCGTCGTTGTGCGGGTCGTCGAAAAACCGGTAGCGCTCCTTCTCTTCGCCCTCCTCGATCACCGTTCGAGTACTCATCGACTCGATCGCGCTCACGAGGTACTTCGCGGCGTGGGCGGCGATCGCGGGTTCTTCGAGCGCTCTGTCCACGTACTCGGCGAGGCTCATCGGCTCCTCGTAGGTCGCCCGGAGCGCGCGGTCGGCGGCCGTGACGTAGTCCTTGCCCGCCGCTCCGTCCATCACGGTGGGTTCCTCGTCGGTCGGCACGGACTCGTCGTGAGTCCGGTCGTGGTCGGTCATCACTCCTCCATCTCGGCTTTGGCGACCTCCGCGCCGGCGAACTCGAGCACCTCCTTGGCTCCCCCGCGGGAGTAGCCCTGCTCGCGCAGCGCGTCGATCCACGCGCTCCGCTCGTCGTCGTCCATCTCGCCGGACGAAACCAGCGCCGAGAAGTTGATGTTGTGTTTCTTGTCCTCCCAAAGCTTCCGTTCGAGGGCGCGTCGGAGTCGGTCGTTGTCCTGGGGGCTGAACGTGTCGCCCTCGCGCGCTCGCCGCGAGACCCAGTTCGAGACCTCCTGGCGGAAGTCGTCCTTCCGGTCTTCGGGCACGTCGAGTTTTTCCTCCACGGAGCGAAGGAACGTCTCGTCGGGGCCCTGTTCGCGCCCGGTGAGCTCGTCCTCCACGGTGTCGTCGTCGATGTACGCCATCACGTGGTCCATGTACTTCTCGCCCTGGCGCTGGATCTCGTCCAAGTCATAGGCCAGTGCGTGCCGGACGTCCTCGATCGCGCGCTCTCTGTACTCCTCGCGAACGAGTTCGAGGTAGCGATAGTAGGTGTCGAAGAGGTCTTCCGCGATCGAACCGTGGTTCTCAAGGTTCGATTCGAGGTGGTTGAACGTGGTCAGCGGCGAGAGGAAGCTTCGCTCGCGGTGCATCGAGTCCATGATCGCCTCCGCGATCTCGTCGCCGATGAACCGGGGCGAGACGCCTTCCATCCCCTCGCCGATCTCGGCGGTCTCGGTCGCCTCCTCCCGCAGTTTCTTCACGTCGACGTCCTCGGCCTCGTCGATTTCTCCATTATATGCTTTCGCCTTCTGGAGGAGGTCCACGGTGCCCGAGTCGGGTTCCTCGATTCGGGTGAGCACGCCGAAGAGGCCCGCCATCTCCAAGGTATGGGGTTCGACGTTGACGTCGGGCACGTCGGCGTTCTTCAACATTTTCTGGTAGATGTTGGCCTCCTCGCCGTACTGGAGGACGTAGGGGAAATCGATTCTCTTGGTGCGGTCGTTGAACGCCTCCATCTTCTCGTCGCCCTTTTTCTCCTTGTACTCGGGCATGTTCGTCCGGCCGACGATCACCTGGTCGATGTCCATTCGGGGGTTGTTCTTCGGCTTGATCGTCATCTCCTGGGTCGCATGCAGGAAGTCATAGAGGAACTCCCGCTGAAGCTTGAGGAGTTCCTCGCCCGAGAAGATTCCCCGATTCGCGTTACAGAACGCCCCCGAATAGTCGAACGCGCGGGGATCGCTTTCCCCATAGACCGCGATCTTCGAGTAGTTGACGTCCCCCGTCAGCTCGGTCTCGTCCTGGTTTTTTTTGTCCTTCGGCTCGAACGTCTCGATCCCGCGGCGCTTGTTCTCGTCGATCACCAGTCGGACGACCTCGACGTGGTTTTCGAGCACCTGTTGGAGGTCGTCGTCGTAGTAATCGAGCAGCCGATCCATGTAGAACTCCGAGGCGGGATCGAGCGCCTGTTCGTTCCGGATGGAGTACGGTGCGTCGAGGCGGTCGTTCAACGTTTCGACCACGCGGGTCCGCTGATCGAGCGGCAAGAGGACGAGCGGGTCCTGGTTCATCGGCGACCGGACGACGTCGTCTGCGGGGTCCTGATCGGCGATCACGTCACACAGGTTGGTCCACCGAAAGGTGTACAGTCGCCCGTCCTCGCGCGTGGTGTAGTCCTCGAAGTACCGACGGACCTGGCGATCGAAATCGGATTTGCCCGATCCGACGGGACCGAGGAGCAGTTTGATCCGGCGCTCGGGACCGAGCCCGCGCGCACTGGATTTGACCTTGTTGACGAACTCGTGGATCGCCTCGTGGATCTCCCGGCCGTAGAAGGTGTTCTCACCGTCGAAAAGGGGATCCTCGCTCGCGAGGTGGTACTCGACGACGCCGTCCTCCTCGTCGTACTCGGTACCGTAGAAATCGAACATGTCCGCGACGCGCTGGTGGGCGTTGCGGGCGATCCGTGGCTCGTCGTGGACCTCGTCGAGATACCACTGGAACGGCCGGGTCGTGCGGAGGTCCGTCGGAATCGATGCCCGGTACTCCTCGCTGAGGCTTTCGAGTGTTTCGGTATCGCCTGACATTGTGTCACCTCGTCGCCCCGCTCACACGGGGACTGGCTACCGACCGCGCGTTCGCACCGGTGGGGGCCGGCGCGCGCCGTTGTCGTGCCATGTGTTCACGGGTAGCGCTCTCGTCGGGAAACGACGCGATCGACGATCGGTGTCGGGACAGCTGATCCGCGGAGCGCATCGGGGCGGTATAGCATGGTAGGGCTTCCCACCAATACTATAATATAGGAGGGGTCGGATGCGTAAAACCGTTGTCCCTACTCTCGCCAGAGATTCCATCTCGACGGACTGTCGTCCGACCACGAACGCTTTGAGGGACGGCCGCGGATGATGGTTTGTGAGCGATTTCGACGCGCTTCCGGCCGGCTGGAACGTCTGGAACGAGTCGGCCGAGCGGTGCGTGTTGGTCTACCGGCCGGACGTGTTCGACAGTCACGAGTTCCCGGCTCCGTGTCTCCCGACGATCTACCTCACCCACGGCCGGCGGTCGCGCCGTCCGGGGGCCGACCGCTCTACCACCGGCGACTCGTGGTACGTCACGCTGTATCTCGAACCCGACGTCGACCGCGACGCCGATCGGTTCGAGGACCACGAAGCGGCCGTCGCAGGAGCGATCGATCTCGCGGAGCGCTTCGCCGCCGGTGAGGTCGACTACCGAGGGCTCTATCAGGTCCCTCGCGAGGAATACTTCGAACAACTCGACGAGCTGACCGGACACGAATAGCGGTCGGTCGCGGCGATCCTCCCGAGATTCCAGCCGGAACCCAGCGTGGACGCCACTCGGCGTCGGCACCGCTCGAACGGCCGGCTCGGACACTCTCGGCTGCGGCCGTGAGGACGTCTCACTGCGGACGGCGTCTCACTCCGGCGTCACTCGGCGCGGGAGCACCTGTCCCCAGACGTGTTTGTCGAGGAGGCCGACCGTCAGCGGTTCTTCGACCTCGATACAGCACGAGAGCCGTGGATACCCGAACCGGACGGCTGCGGCGTCGTGCCAGTGGGTCGGCTCTGGGGCGGGATCGATTTCTACTGTGCACGTCGCACACAGCCCCCGACCGCCGCAGTTGGCGTACTGCGAGAGCGTGCCGTAGACCGGAAAGCCGTGTTCGAGCAGTGCATCCCGCAGGGTGTCACCCCGTTCGACGTCGATGGTCGTCTCCTCGTCCACGACGACCGTCACGGGGATTCGATCGCTCATGCGGCTCCGTATGGGGCCGTCTCACGTGACCTCATCGGTGGATCGGCGAATCGCACCTCGTGCGCGGAATCATACTGGTCCCTCCATCGAAGCCGTGTTCTTATTCGGGTTCGTGGCGTAGTTCGAGGCATGTCACAGATCACACTCGTCGGGACGCGGCTCGCGGAGGTCGGCACCGAGTTCGTCTACCAGGGCGAGGCGAGCGCGTGTGAGGGCTGTCCCTATCGCGATCAGTGTCTCAACCTGCGCGAGGGGGTGAAGTACCGCATTACCGGGGTTCGGGAGAACACTCAGACGCTCGAATGTGGTGTCCACGATACCGGTGTTCGGGCGGTCGACGTCGAACCCGCACCCATGATGGCGAACGTCTCCCCCAAGAGCGCGTACGCCGGCAGCAAGGCGAGGTTGAAAGGTCCGTGTCCGCACACCGAGTGTCCGAGCCACGAGCACTGCGAACCCGCCGGAGCCGACTTCGATGCCGAGTACCGAATCCAGGAGGTGATCGGTGATCCACCACACGACTACTGTCATCTCGACCGCGAGCTGACGCTCGTTGAGTTCGCCCCGCCCGATACCTGAACCACCCCGTGAGCGGCGGCGCCGCGCGTCGGTGCGAATCCGATGCTACCCCATCCACACGGGAAGCGAAAGCGTGTCCGGGTTCGAGGATCGTCCGGAGTGGTAGATAGCGTACGTGGGTAGCAGTCGTTTCACTCGGAGAACTGGTGAACGACCCGCTTCGAGCGAGGAACTTTGCACGGATTCGGCGGACCTGTATGGGAAACCAGGATCGATGTTCTCGGTTCGCACGATCCCGTCCAATCCACCAGCGGCGCCGATAGCTTTTTTGTCTGATGGGAACAAGTAACATGGGAATGTTGCTCACAAAGACGAATGCCGGAGGGGTCACGTTCGGTTGGTGTGCCGATGTGTAGCCGCTTGGTCTATCTCGGGTCCGAGGGCCGTGTACTGACCGCTCGATCGATGGATTGGGTGCGAGAAATCGGCTCCAATATCTGGGTGCTGCCCCGTGGCGTCGAGCGCAACAGCGAGACCGATTTCCCCTACGAGAGTTGGACGGCCGAGTACGGCAGTGTGGTCACTACCGCCTACGACGTCTGTACTACCGATGGCATGAACGAGTCGGGGCTATGGCTAATCTGCTGTGGCTGCCCGAGTCGGAGTACCCCGACTGGGACGGCGAAGCGTCCGCTCTGCCGATCTCGATGTGGGCACAGTACATGCTCGACAGTTTCGCTACCGTGGCCGAAGCCGTCGAGGCGATCCGGAATGAGGATTTCGTCATAGTAACCCAACAGGTGCCGGACGAGGATCGCTTTGCGGCGTTACATCTGTCGTTGTCGGATCCCACCGGGGACAGCGCCATCATGGAGTTCATCGATGGCGAGCTCGTCGTTCACCACGACCGCGACTACCAGGTCATGACCAACTCGCCGACGTTCGACAAGCAGCTCGCGTTGGCCGAGTACTGGGATCAGATCGGCGGCACCGTCATGCTCCCCGGAACGAACCGGCCAGCAGACCGGTTCGTGCGTGCTCGCTTTTATATCAACGCCATCCCGCAGGTCGAGGATCGCCGCACCGCGACCGCGAGCGTGTTCAGCGTGCTCCGCAACGTGTCCGTCCCCTACGGTATCGGCACCCCCGACGAGCCACACATCTCATCAACGCGATGGCGAACGGTCGCGGATCACAAAGACCGGATCTACTACTTCGAATCGGCGTTCACGCCGAACGTGTTCTGGCTGGAACTCGACGGTATCGACTTCTCGTCCAATGCCGATGCCAAGACCCTACAGCTGGGGTCACAACAGTCCAACACGTTCTCCGGCGAAGCATCCGATGACCTGGTCACCGCCGATCCGTTCACGTTCTTGCGGCCACACGATGGGGAGCCCGCCACCTCGCCGTGAACCGTCCCAACGCGTTCGTCGCGGTTCGGCGTCGGCTGACCGTCGTCTACCGGATTCCACGACCAACTACCGCTATCGTAGCTCGTCGGCGGATTTGGTCTCGGCAGTCGTTTCCTCGCCCGTGAAAACGCGGAGCGTGGCGACGCCGAGCCCGGCGGCGAACGCGAGGACGGCGGTGACGGCGATCCAGACGAAGTTTGGATGGTCGAGACCGAGGTGAAGGAGTGCGTTCATCTCGTTCGATCCGATGGACGATCCCATCATAAGGGGTGCGATAGGCGTTCATCCGCCGTCTCGATGCAGGGGCGGATGGTCACACCCGTCTCTCTGCCGGCCTCACACCCGATGAACGATCAAGCGGGTCACGACTCGGTTGCGCCCGATGGTCGCTGTTCGGGATCGGGTTGCGTCGGCTCACCGCCGAATTTGCCGGCGAGTTCGGCGGCGTAGCCGAACTCGTCTTCGTAGCCATACGGCGACATCAGCACGGGATAGAAGGGTTTCTCCGCGACGAGCGTCTCGTCGCCGGCGGCCGCGTAGGCCTCCCCGGCCGCGACGCGCTCGAAGTTGGTGACGAAGACCTCGTAGCCCGACGCCGGCCCCTTCGGGATGAGGTGTTGCAGCCGGTAGAGTGGGACGTCGCTGGCGCGTGGCTCGCCGCCGGGGAGCGCGCCGACCGCGGCGAGGAACTCCCGACAGATGGCGACGGCGTTCGTCGCGGCCTCTTCGGAGCCCTGGTAGCCACACTCGACTTCGACCACGTCGGCGTACCCCACGAGCCGTCCTTCGGTGAACGCGCCCGCGTCGATCACCGCGTCGAGTGTGAGATACGGACAGACCGACTCCGCGACGGCGAGTCCGTCGCCGCCGACGACGGCGAACGCGTCCGCATACGACTGCGTCGAGTGCATCGAGAGGACCCGACAGCCTCGGAGCTCCGCGAGGAGTCGGCTGGCGAGGCGTCGCTCGTGCGACGCGCTGTCGGGATCGCCGGGGAACACTCGGTTGAGATCGTCCTCGACGTACCGTGTTTCCCGGTCCAGCGCCTCCTCGTTCGCTACGATACACTTCACCGGGCGTTCGACGTCCGGCTGGGTGTCGATGAGGTGTTCGACCGCACGCACGCCGCACGGCTCGTCGCCATGAATCCCGCCGACAACGGCGATTTCGGGCTCGCCGTCGCCCAGCTGCTCGATTCGCATCTACGATCCCTAACGACCCCGCCTTTTTGAGTGGTCCGGTACTGGCACGGAACGTACCGTGATCACGAACCGTTCTTCTTGGAAACTGCCGCATGACTGACTGCGACGGCCGATACGCCGTGAACGCCGAGGCCGCGATCTACCGCGACGGCGAGTACCTACTCGTCGAGCGCGCGGCCGCCGAGGACCACGCCGCCGGTGCGCTCGCGCTCGTCGGCGGGACGGTCGAGGCGAGCGAGACCGGGGACGTCCTCGAAGACACGCTCCGGCGCGAGGTCCGCGAGGAGGTCGCCATCGCGATAACGGACCCGCAGTACGTCCAGAGCAACGCGTTCACGGCCGACGACGGCACGCCCTGCGTGAACGTCGTGTTTCTGTGTCGGCACGACGACGGCGAGGCACGGATCGCCGCCCCGGACGAAGTCGCCGCCGTGGAGTGGCTGTCGATCGACGCGGCGCTGGATCGGCCGGCGCTGTCGCCGTGGACCGCCGAGTTCATCGCAATGGCCGACGAGCGCCGGGCGGCACTCGGCTGGTAGCTCAGTCGAGCGCCGCCGCGTACTCGACGTCTTCCGGGCGCGCTTCGGGCGATTCGCCGTCGAGTCGGATCGTCCAACCGTGCAGCGCCGTCGGATCGTCGAGCGCGTTCGTCAGGGTGGTCCGAACGTCGAGCAGATCCACGCCGTAGAAATCCCGAGGGACGCCACGGAAGTAGTCGAGTGCGGTTCGAAAGAGCGAGCGCATCCCCGCGTCATCCTCGAAATCGTGGTGCTTGTACGCGCCCGCCGCGACCTGGACCATTCCGTGGCAGAACTTCGATTCCGTGTTCCCACGGCCGTAGTTGTACCACTCGTCCTCGAAGCAGTCGTGTGAGGCGTGATACTCGCCGGCGTTGTAGAGCCTGACGCCGTGGACGACCGCCCGGCGGAGGGTCGCGTGCTCCCACTGGCCGTCCGCCCGCCAGCCCGTCGGGTTCCCGCGAGGCGGCCCCACCGACGGATCGCGGGTGTGATCGTCCATATTCTGAGTACCGACTCCAGTCGCTTGAAGCCGACGCCCGAAGACCCAGCCATGACCGGCGTCCGCAACGCTTTAGCGCTCGGCCGGGCGAGAGGCGAGCGCGTGCGAGGGTAGCCAAGTCTGGAAACGGCGGCGGATTCAAGCTCCGCTCCTGTAGAGGTCCACGGGTTCAAATCCTGTCCCTCGCACTGCGTGCCACCTCGTGTGGTACGAAAGTGCGGGCAAGATGGAGCGTCTTGCCCTCGCAACACTACTGCCGAACTCATCCTGCCAAGCTGTGCGTCCGCGACGCGCGCAACCGGAACCGTGAAACCGCCGGCGGAACCGCCTCAGGTATGGCAGCGATAGCGGACCGTGTCGATCCCGTCCGGGGGTGGCTCACGGCGGCGGTCGCGGCGGTGATCGTCGTCGCGGGGAGCGCGGTCGCGTTCCCACGGCAGGTGTATTCGGAGTTCCTCTGGCAGTACTTCTGGGGACCGATCGATGCCGACGCGCACAACGCCGTCTGTTCGGCTCGTGTCGACGGTGTCGTCAGCCGGTTCGGCGAGGCGGACGCCTGTCAGGCCGCCGCGGCGCAGGGAGCCGTCGTCGCCGAGCCGGGGTACACGATCATCTCCGAGATCGGGTACGCGCTCACGCTCCTGTTCATGCTGATCGGCGTGCTCCTGCTCATCAAACGCCTCGGCGTCGGGACCGACCGCCGGCTGCTGTACGCCCTGTTGCCGTTCACCCTGTTCGGTGGTGCGCTCCGCGTGGTCGAGGACGCGAACGACGCCGTCCCGGCGGACGCGACTGCCGCGATCGCCTACCCCGCGAACACCCTGATCATCAGTCCGATCATCTACCTGACGGTGTTTCTCGTCACGCTCGTCGCGCTGCTTGCGGCGCTCCAGCTCTCACGCCGGGAGATCGTCGAGGAGTATTACGGTGCGCTCGCGGCCTTCGGGACGCTCGCACTCGTGGCCACCCTCGGCTATCTGACGTTCCTCGCCATCAGTACCGAGTTCGTTGGGTTCTACCCACAGATGCTCGTCCTCACGCTCGGCCTTGCAGCCCTGATCGCTGGTGGCGTCTATCTCGTCATCGAACGGGTCGAACCCGCGATCAACGCCGGGACCGGGTTCGTCGGTCTCGCCGTGCTCTGGGCTCAGGCGGTCGACGGCGTGGCGAACGTCCTCGCCTCCGACTGGTGGGACGCCATCGGGCTGCCCTTCCGGTATACCGCCAAACACCCGGTCAACGCGATCATCGTCGGCTTCACCGAGACGGTGTTTCCCGCATCGTTCATCGATGCGGTCGGCGACTCGTGGCCGTTCCTCGTCGTGAAGGTCGCGCTCGCGGTCGGCATTCTCTGGCTGTTCGACGATCAGATCATCGAGGAGAGCCCGCGCTACTCGCTGCTCCTCCTCCTCGCCGTCATCGTCGTCGGCCTCGGCCCCGGAACGCGTGACATGCTCCGGGCGACCTTTGGGATCTAGAGCCCACTTTTTACACGAAAGTGGTTCGAGACGGCTTCGGTCTCGTCATCACGAAAGGTGCTTCGCGCCTTTCGAAAACCTGGACTAAAAACACCCGCTCGTTCGCGTGGCCCGAAAATCGTTCCGTGATTTTCGGCATCACGAAACGGCGAAGCCGTTTCGGACGACTTCGCGCTCACCCGCGGTAGAGTCGCTGGCACTCTCCGCAACCGCACCGCAGACCCCGCACCGCCGAAGCCCTCGGGCGCTCGCTTGGCGGCCCTCGCTGCACTCGCGCCGCCCACCGCTCGCGCCCTCGCCCTTCATCCGCCAGGCCCGCAGCCGCCACCGCTCCGCGACCGCCACTCGGCTCAAAAATACGGGCGAAACTCGTGTCCCGTCCACACGCTCGCCCGTTCGCGTCGCTTCAGGGATACGGATGGAACTCGCGGTCGAGTCGTGGCTCGAAGCCCGATTCGCGCGGCACCAGCTCCGCACGCTCGCCGAAGTACGGTTCGTCGGTGAACAGCGGCTGGGCCTCGGGGACGAGCACGCGAACCGCCTCGAAGCCGAGTCGTTCGACGTCCGGCGGAGTGAGCCGTGCAGCGTAGGGATCGAGGCCAGCGTCAGTGACGCGCTCCGTGAGCGCTTCGAGTTCGTCGACCCCGGTGGGGAGCGGATCGGGGCCGACGCTCGCGGCCGGAACGCCGGCGTCGCTCCCGAAGAAGGCGGCTGCATCGCCTGGCGTCTCGGCGTACTCCCCGATCGCGCCCTCGGCGGCCGCTGCGGCATCAGGCCCCATCGCACGCAGCTCCATCCAGTTCTGGAGCGCCTCAGCGAGTGCCGACCGGGCGGCCGCGGCGGGATCGAGGTCCGCGGCGGAGCCGACCGCAAAGTGCGGCCATTCACCGCGCTCGACCGCGACCGCGATCACTGGAACGTCGACGTCCTGAGTCAGCAGAACCGGCTGCACGTTCAGCCCCTCCGAGCGCGCCCGCGCGGCGAGCGTCGTGAACTCCTCGTCGTCGACCGCGAGACCGAGCGGATCGAACGTCGAGTACCACGACACCATCGCGGCGTCGCGCTCGATCGCCTCGTACAGCCCCGAGCACAGCGCCGCGGCTCCCGAGCTTCCGAGTCCCAGCCCGGTGGTGATCGGTGGCCCGTGACGGCGTTCGGGCGGCGGGAACTGGACGAACTCCGCCGGCAGGTGGACCGACGCACCGCTTTGCACTTCCTCGCCCTGAACCCACGGGATCGACTCGTCGTCAGTCACCTCGGTACTTTCGGGCAAAACGAACGCGCTTGGTGAAACCGCGCTGTCGAGGTCGTTCGCGGCCGCGTGCGTGAACATCTCGTCGCGGTAGATCCCGGCGCTGTAGCGTTCGAGCGCCTCGCCGAGCGCTTTCATGAATGCTCGATCCCAGTCGCCCGCGACGCCAGCGGCCTCGCTCGCAGCGCTCGCGTCGCTGAATCCTGCGGTGTCGCCGGTCCGTGCGAGGTAGTACGGTGCAGGATACGACGCAGCTTCGCCGACCTCGTGGACGATTCCCACTCGATCGTCGAGCGCCAGTTCGGCCCGGCCGAGCGCGTCGTCGAGGGCGCGATCCTCGAAATCGCGTGCGAGCGCACGGTCTTGATCCTTCCCGGCGCTCGCACACCCGCAGTTCGGCACCGGGAGCACGCGGCGCTCGGCGTGGGGAAGTTCGATCACGCCGCCGAGCACCCGCGAGGGCTCGCCCGCGCACAGCCGGCGCACCTCGGTGCCCGCGAGCGCGCCCGCGAGCCACGCCGTCGTGGCGTCGAGCCCGGACTCGTTCGCCTCGCTTTCGCCGAGATCGTCTTCGGACGGTTCGTCGTCTGCGTTCGCTTCGACACGCCGACGGAGACACTCGTAACACGCCGTCTCGGAGCCGAATCCTGCGACGGACGCCTCGCAGACGGCCCGGCCGCCAACGCCGCCGCGCTCGATCGCGAGCCACGGAGTTTCGCTCTCGCGGGCGTGATCGTTCGCGCGCTCGAAAACGGCGGCTCCCACCTCGTCGATCACGACCCCGAGGTCGGTCGTGCCGATCGCAGCGGGCTCGATCGCTTCGACCGTGGCGTCAGCGTCGGCGAGCGCCGCTCGAACCGCGTCCGCAGCGGGCCCGTTCCCGACGATACCGACGTTCATGCCCGGTCCAGCGGCCCCTGGCGCAAAAGACTCCCTATTCTCTGGGTCGGACGCGCGCCTCCGGATGCTGATCTGCGTCCTCGACGAGATCGCCAGCCTTCCGGCCGCTCTCCACTCGCGCTTTCGCGGTCTCGCGGTCGGTCCGGCCGACCACGCTCACGACGTCGAGCAGTTCGTCCTCGGGGATGCCTCGACCCGCCCCGCCCGATTCGAGGTCGTCGAGGTAGCCATCGGTCTCCTCAAGCAGAAAGACGACGAACTCGCGGACGTCCGTCGAACCACCGAGCGCGTCGTGCCATCTCGCGGGGTACCGACTCACCCGGTCGTCTTCGGGTGCGTAGAGCGCGTCGGTTCCCTGCCACGTCTCGGTGTCGGCGAGGCGGGCGTCGACCTCGTCGAGGAACGCGTCGCGGTCGAAATCGAACGACGTCCCGTCGTCGTCGGGATCTCCGTCCCGACTGCTCGATGAGCTTCGCTCATCGGTGTCGAGACCGTCGGCATACCGGGTCACGATGTCGCGCTCGATGCCCGGGCGGTCGTGGGGATGGTGGCGTTCGATCAGCGCGACGAGCTCCTCGGTCAGCAGAGTTCGTCCCCGCTGTCGTGCCGCTGCGAAGACGTCCTCGTTCAGTTCGGCCATCGAGAGACGTACGATCGCAGCCCGAATAAGTCGCTGGATAGCGGCGACGTGGCGGGGTTCGTCCGTCTCGGCGTGACCCCGAATCGTCGATAAAACCGCGAAGGGTACCGAATCATTTTCGAGTGCGGGACGGTCGGAAGCGGCTGAATCTTGTTCCCTTCGACAGTATATTGACCCTGGGGGTGAGAGTGCGGTCATGGACTACGACCGTGTTCGGGAGGTCGATCCGTCGGTCGCCGACGCGCTCGACGGCGAACTCGACCGCCAGCGCGAGACGCTGATGATGATCGCGAGCGAGAACCACGTCAGCCAGGCAGTGATGGAGGCCCAGAGCAGCGAACTCACCAACAAGTACGCCGAGGGGTATCCCGACGAGCGCTACTACGGCGGCTGTGAGTACGCCGACGACGTCGAGCAGCTCGCCATCGACCGCGCGAAGGAGCTCTGGGGGGCCGAGTACGTCAACGTCCAGCCCCACAGCGGTTCGCAGGCCAACATGGGGGTGTACCTCGCCACCCTCGATCCCGGCGACAAGATCCTCTCGCTCGATCTGACTCACGGCGGCCACCTCTCCCACGGGCATCCGAAGAACTTCGCGGGCCAGATCTACGAGGTCGAGAACTACGAGGCCGATCCCGAGACGGGCTACATCGACTACGAGGCGCTCGCCGACCACGCCGAGGAATTCGAGCCCGACATGATCGTCTCGGGCTACTCGGCGTACCCCCGCGAAGTCGAGTGGGAGCGGATCCAAGACACCGCCGAATCGGTCGGTGCGTACCACCTCGCGGACATCGCCCACATCACGGGCCTCGTGGCTGCGGGCGTCCATCCCTCCCCCGTTGGGATCACGGACTTCGTCACCGGCTCGACGCACAAGACCATTCGCGCGGGGCGGGGCGGGATCATCATGTCGAGCGACGAGCACGCCGATGCGATCGACTCCGCGATCATCCCGGGGATGCAGGGTGGGCCGCTGATGCACAACATCGCCGGGAAGGCTGTCGGGTTCGGTGAGGCACTCGACCCCGAGTTCGACGCGTACGCCGAGCAGGTCGTCGACAACGCCGCGGCGCTCGGCGACCGCCTCGCCGAACACGGCCTCTCGATGGTCTCGGGCGGGACCGACACCCACCTCGTGCTCGTCGATCTCCGCGATTCGCACCCCGATACCACGGGCAAGGCAGTCGAGGAGGCCCTGGAGGAGGCTGGTATCGTGCTGAACGCGAACACTGTGCCAGGCGAGACGCGCTCGCCCTTTGTCGCCAGCGGCATCCGCGCCGGCACGCCCGGCCTCACCACCCGCGGGTTCGACGAAGAAGCCTGTCGGGAGGTCGCCGACTGCATCGCACGCGTCGTCGACGCTCCCGACGACGAAAGCGTTCGCGAGGAGGTCGCCGCCGATGTCGACGCGCTCACCGACCGACACCCGCTGTACGAGTGAGTCAGCATTCGGAGGACGATCCGGTAACGCGGTCGAAGCCCGATCCGGCCCCCGACGCCCTCGCTGCCGATCACGGAGACGTTCTTCGGAGCGAGAACACATTCGAGATCGACACTGAAGGACTGGAATCAGCGCGCGCTCGCGCCGAGCGGGGCTGGGGCGTTGGCGTACTCGCGGTCCACGACGGTCAGATTCTGCTCGTCCATCACGACGACCAGTGGCTCCTCCCCGGTGGGATGCTCGAACCGGGCGAGACACCGGGGGAAGGCGCGGCCCGCGAAACGCGCGAGGAAACCGGGATCGACGTACGGATCGACGGGCTCGCGGCGATCGCCGAGCAGACGTTCACCGACGGCGACGACGCGTTCGTCTTCCACTTCGCAGTGTTCGACGCGACGCCCGGGGATACGGTCCTGACGGACGATCCCGGGCTCGCTGACGAGGTGATCGACGACGTTGCATGGCACGACTCGCTTCCCGAGAACACGTTCGACCACGGCCTCTACGCTCGCCTGCTCGACGACGAACGAAACGGCTGACAGCGATCGAACAACCGCTATTACCGGCGGCTATCCGCCCGGCAGCTACACGTCGTCACGGAGACGATCGAGTCGATCGCGTGTGGTCGCAAGCGCGGTCTCGTCGTCGTCGCGGAGATACCGGCCGAGGTCCTGTGCGGTCCGAACGAGTCGTTCGGCGGTCTCGGGAGCCACGTCGCCGTCGAGCGCCGCGACGCGCTTGCGGTGCTCGGTGAGCGACCCGAAGGCCGCACTCGCAGCCTCGTCGGGATGGTCGTCGAGATACGTCCCCGCCTCCCGGCGGTACGTCGCGACGGCCTCGGCGGCCGCCAGTCCGCGAGCCACGCGGAGCGATTCCGGGACCTCGTCGGGTGGCGGGCGCTCGCCCTGATCGGCCCCGCTCAGCAGCGAGAGGAAGTACCGCTCTGCCGGATCGTCCGTCCGCATCGTGCGCGCGAGCTCCTCGGCGACGTGGCGGAGCTCGAGCGCCGCGAGATACGTCGCGTCGAGCGGCTCGAACTCGCCGGCAGCGATGAACCCGTGCTGGCGGACGAACGCTCGGCACGTCTCGGCTGCACGCTCGGCCGCCGCACGGATGTCGGCATCGTCGCTGCTGCCAGCGTCGAGGCGATCACGCGCGCCCGAGAGGTCGAGCGTCGCCGCACTCGCGGTGTGACGGGTACGCTCGCCGACGCCGACGCTCCGGCGACTCCCACAATCGGGACAGCTCACGCTCCCGGTCTCGTAGTACGACCACCGCGTCCCGCAGTCCTTGCACTCGCGTTCCCCGCGGATGCGCATATCGTTTCCTTGGTCGCCAGGGTGAAAAACGGGACTATCGCGGTGTGGTGCCCGACGGACGGCCCGCCGAACAGTGATCCGACGTCTGCACGACCACGAGGGTTTATGATGATCGGCGGGGAATTCGGAGTCGTATGTCACGGAGTACTCACGCTCCTGATCGAGAAATTCTCCGGCGATGAGGTATCGGTTCGATCTGACGGCGATCGCGTCGTCGTTTCGCTTCCCGGACGGACACACACCGTCAGCAGGGATGCGGCCGCCGCGCTCCGTGCGGAGCTTGGCGAGGCGCTGACCGAGCGCTGCGAGTACGTCCACACGGTCGGCACCCACCGCGCCGACGGAAGCTACGTCGTCTCGCGCCGTGGTGCGGACTCGTCGGGTCATCGAAAGGTGTTCGACGGGTTTGCGGAGCTCCGAGAACAGTACGCGACGCTACCGGCGACGTTCACCGCGGCGGACGTCGACATGCCCGGCGTGACCGGTGGCCGACGCCACCTGCTCGTGCGCCACGTCGTCGAACATCCTGTCTTCGACTGTACCCTCACCGCTCGCCAACCGCTCACGGCCGAAAAGCGACCGTCCGAGGGAGGAGGGTGAAACGATCAAGGAGGCTCACCAGAGGTAGCCGCCGACGAGCTGCATCAGGAGCGACTGCCCGAACACCGCCGCGGCGAGCAGCCACCGCTCGCGCTCGTCAGGGCCGATCCGCTTCACCGCGGCCGCAACCGGCAGCAGCAAGAACGGGTAGAGATACATCGCGCCGCGAGCGGTCTCGCCGGTGTGATAGACCCCCGCCGCGAGCAGCGCGGCGAACGACCCGACGGCGACCCCGACGATCAGCATGGGTTCGCGCTCGGGTGCGTTCGCGGGGAGCCACCCGGCGCGACCGAGTACGTCACGCCGGAGCGCCCGCGCGCCACGGATCGCGAGCAGGCAAAGAAAGGGTGTGAAAAAGAGCGCGATCTCGGCGACGTCCTCCAGCCGGGTGTAGACGTACCACGCCGGTTTGGCCGTGAGCAGGAATCCCCCGGGGTTTTGCTGGTTCGAGGCGAGCAGAAACGAGTCGAGGTAGTTGTAGCCGAGCGCGATGTCGACGAACAGGTAGAATCCGACGAGGCCGATCAGGATCGCCACGAACGGGACGCGCTTCTCGCGGCGGTGGATGGCGATGGCGGCCAACACGGGCACGAGAAAGACGGACAGGAACATCTGGAACGACACCACGAGCAAACACGCGAACGTTCCGAGGGTCGCGAGCCACGACTCGCGGGTGAAGAAGTACACGGCACCCAGCATGAGCGTGGCGATGATCGCGTCGAGCGAGGCGAGATAGTAGATCTGGACCGCGGGCAGGAGGACGAACAGGACGGTGACGTACCGCGCGACGTCGCGCTCGTAGTACGTCCCGACGAGACGGTAGAGGAGGACGGCGGAGGTCGGCAGCGAGACGAGCGCGATGGCGGCCGAAATGAGCGCGCGCGAGCCGAAAACCCGGTCGAGCAGCGTGAACGTGAGCACCGATCCCGGCGGGTGCGTGCGCGCGTGGACGACGTACGAAAGCTGGTTCGCCTCGTACATCTGGATGAACGCGAGCGGGTCGGTGATCCCGGGTGCCATCTGATAGTATCCCTCGCGGGTGGCGAGCGGCGCGACGAATCCGTGGTCGAACCCGTGGATGAGGTTCGAGAGGCCGAGCAGGACGACGCCGGCCACGACGATCGGTGCGATTCCGGTGTCTCGTCGGCGGCAGTACGCACCGGCCAGCACGAACACCACGACCGCGGCAGCCGTCGCCCCGATCGCCCAGCCTGGCTGGAGGCGACCCAGCCGGACGGTGAAGATGCTGATCGGCCAGTAGGTGGGCGTTGCGCCCCGAATCTTCTCGATGAGTCCGCCGTTCGTCCACCGAACGATGACGTTCAGCGCGACGACCGACGTGAGTCCGATCCACCCGATCGCGAGGATCTCGCGCCCCGAGAACAGCGATTCCGACTCATCGACACTCCCGACCATCGACCGGCGGTGCGCGCGGGGGCGGTTAATCGCTTTCGTCCCACGATTCGCGCCTACGCGTGGATTCGCTTCCGGAATCGCTCGATGGGACTGCAATTCGATACGGATGTGAGGTGCTTCGTACTCGCACGGGACAACTGAGAACCGCAGGCCACACCCTCCCCAACCGACTCCTTCGCTCGGCGGCACTCGCTACGCTCGTGCCGCTCTCGCTCAATCATCCCTCGCACGAGCGGGCGCGTCTCTGCACCGCGACGCGCCCGCCGCGCGCCGACCGCTTCCGCCAGAGGTGGTGGGTCGAGGAGTCCACGGGCAAATCAACGCTTTTGCCGGTGGCCCGCCTCGCGGTGGTATGCCGACTCCCCGACCGAGCACGTTCTCGATCGTCGCGCGCGATCCCGACCAGGATGCGGTGGGTGTCGCGGTCCAGTCGAAGTTCGTCAGCGTGGGCTCGGTGGTCCCGTTCGCGAGCGCCAACGCGGGCGCGATCGCGACCCAGAGCTTCGCGAACGTCGCCTACGGCCCCGACGGACTCGACCTGCTGCGTGAGGGCCACACCGCGAGCGAGGTCGTCGAACGACTGACCGAAGCCGACGACGACGCACCCGATCGCCAGGTGGGCGTCGTGGGCCAGGACGGCTCGATCGCGGCGTTCACCGGCGACGACTGCTTCGCGTACGCGGGCGACATCCAGGGCGAGGACTACACCGTGCAGGGCAACATCCTCGAAAACCCCGACACCCTCGAAGCGATGGCCGAGACCTACGAGACCACCGAGGGGGGTCTTCCCGAGAAACTCATCGCCGCGTTGCAGGCGGGCAACGAGGCCGGTGGCGACAAGCGCGGCGAGCAGAGCGCGGCGCTTTACGTCGTGAAACCCGAGGGCGGCTACGACGGCGGCAACGACCGCTGGATCGATGTCCGGGTCGACGACCACGAACACCCGATCGACGAACTCGAACGCGTCTTCCGGCTCTACGACGTCACGCTTCTCGAACGCGAACCGCCAGCCGAAACGCGGAATTTGGAGGGCGAAACCGCAGAGGCGGTCGCAACAGCGCTCAACGAAGCGGGGTTCGATGGTGCGACAGCCGAGGAATCGTTCGGCGAGGCCGACCGCGAGGCGCTCGAAGCGTTCCGAGGGGCGAGCAACTTCGAGAACCACTCGCTCGACCTCATCGAGGATGCACTCGCACGCGGCTGGGACGACGCAGAGGGAGCGGGCGAGACGAGGCTCGTGAACGCAGTCTGGCACGGAATCTCGCGATTGGAGCGGGCGTGATATCGGCCTGTGACAGCCAAACGATTGTCGTAGTATCCAGCGCGCAACCGACTCAGCCGCACCGATCACGACTCAAGTGAGAGCCCGCAGGCCACTCCCTCCCCAACCGATTCGCTCCGCTCGGTCTTCGACCTCGCGTCACTCATCCCTCGCACGAGTCGCACGCCAAAGGCGTGCTCACGGGTCGTGCCTCCCCGTTCGCATCCACGGCCTTCCCTTCGATCGCGCCGCGCTTCGCTCCCGCGCGCCACCGCCCCCGACAAAAAACGGATCGCTGATCAACGGAGAGGGAACCCTCGCGGCGCGGGGCGGTTGACTGCGACCGACGGGTCAAGGTTCTTGACGTGCTCGCCCGTAGCCGGGGTATGCGCTCCGAAGAGGAAATTCGCGACCAGTACGAGTTTCTCATGGAGGAGTTGGACGACGAGGAGATGAACCACGAGGGCGTCAGGCAGATGTTTACCTACTACCGCCGCGCCCTTGGGTGGGCGCTCGAAGAGGAGCACATGTGAGAACCGGCCGATAGCGTTAAGTGTGACTGACCGTTGGATATGAGTGACGCTTCGCTTGGAGGGCCGAAGCGTCAGCGGGGACCAATTCAGGGCGGCAAGCCGCCGACGCGGGCTTTTCTCCCGCGCCGGCTGCTTTCCCATGATCCACGAAACAAAGTGACGACGCTCGGAATCGATCGTCACTGACATGAGCTCTCATTTCTCGTGGCGTTGATGCTGGTGAGCGATTGATACGACCGAACCCAGTGACGGATGAAACCGCAGTAAATCGGACGTGGATCACCCATTGCTTGCGCTACCGTCGTTCCCGACGATGGACAGTTCCGATATACTTATGATAATCAAACACATACTGGCGAAACATCTCATGCACGATCTCACCGGCTTTCAGCGCGACCTGTTGTACACCATCGCGGGCCAGGACGAACCACACGGACTCGCGGTCAAGGAGGAGCTCGAAGAGTACTACGAGTCCGAGATCCACCACGGGCGGCTGTATCCGAACCTCGATACGCTGGTCGAGAAGGGACTGGTCGAGAAGGGACAGCTCGACCGGCGGACCAACTACTACGATCTCACCCGCCGCGGCCGTCGCGAGATCGACGCTCGCCGCGAGTGGGAGTCACAGTACGTCGACGCCTGAAGCAAGTATTGACCGAACCACAACGAATTAGTTAAGACCCCGGCCCGTCCGACGGCTACATGGACCGTGATACTGCGGAGCCACGCGTCCGGGGGTTCCCGGGCGAGCGGGCCAAAGAGTGGGTCGATCGCCAGCACCGCGTCGCCGCGCCGAGCACTCACGTCTACGAGTTCGTCTGGGACCCGACCGCCCCCGCGGACGGCCCCTTTTGCACCGATGTCGACGGCAACGTCCTGATGGATTTCCCCTGCCACGTCGGGGCCGCGCCGCTCGGGTACAACAACCCGAAGATCATGGAGCCGATGGCGGAGTTCGATCTCGTGGACCCGCTGAAGATCGCGGGCCACGACTTTTATGTGGGGTCGGGGCCGGCCGACGATCCCGACTTCCCGGGGCCGGCAGGGCTGATGGAACGGCTGACCGAGATCACCGGCGAGTACGACATGGATCAGGTGTTTCTCTCGAACTCCGGCGCGGAGGCGGTCGAGAACGCGATCAAGATCTGCTACGACGGCAGCGGGAGCTACGGCATCACCTTCGAGGGGGCGTTCCACGGCCGGACGCTCGGCGCGCTCTCGCTCAACCGCTCGAAGCAGGTGTACCGCCGCGACTTCCCCGAGATTTCAGGGGTCCACGACGTGCCGTTCTGCCGCGATCGGACGTGTGACGCCGACACCTGCTCGTGTGGCTTCTTCGCTGGCGATACCTCACAGCTCCGCCGAATGCTGAGCGAGGCCGCCGGCTCGGTCGCGGCAGAGGAGGTCGCCTACCTCATCATGGAGCCGATCCAGGGCGAAGGCGGGTATCACCCGCCGAGCGAGGCGTTCATGACCGAGGTCGCCGCGGTCTGTGAGGAGTACGACATCGCGCTCGTGGCCGACGAGATCCAGTCGGGGATGGGGCGCACAGGTGAATGGTGGGGCGCGGATCACTACCCCATCGAGCCCGACGTCATCACCGCAGCGAAAGGACTCCGGGTCGGGGCGACGATCTCGCGGTCGGACGTGTTCCCCGAGGAGGAAGGCCGGCTCTCCTCGACGTGGGGTGCTGGCGACATCCTCTCGTCGATGCAGGGCGCGCTCACGATCGACGCCATCCGGGAGCACGATCTCCTCGCGAACGCCACCGAACGCGGCCGCCAGTTCACCGAGCGCGTCGTCGACGCCGACCCCGAGCCGGTGATCGACGTGCGCGGGAAGGGCCTGATGCTGGCGCTCGAATTCGATACCCCGGAAGCCCGCGATGCCGCACTCGAACGCGCGTTCGAGCAAGGGTTGCTCACGCTGGCCTGTGGTCACAAGACGCTCCGGGTCCTCCCGCCGCTCGACGTCACCGAGCGCGAGATCGATCTCGGTGCGGACCTGCTGCTCGACGCGATCGAGGCGTAGCTCAGACGATATCGTTGTCTCGGAGCAGGTCCGCGAGGACGTGGACGTAGAGTACTGCGCCGGTCAGGATGCCGAGCCGCCGATCGATCAATCCTGTGAGCACGGTGAGGGGGCCAGCGATGAGGACGTGGCTCAGCAATCGGAGGTTCGCCATCCCGCCAGTTCCTTCGAACAGGTTCTTCTGATCGAAGAACACCCGTTTCGGGTTCCGGAGACAGTTCCGGGCGTGTCGCCAGTCGCCGACGCGGAGCCGTGCGAGCAGGAAATGATCGAGGTCGATCAGCACGCCGAGACCCAGGCCGTAGCCCGCGAGTGCTGCCCGCTGGCGCGAGGAGTATCGATCACCGAGCGCTGCGAGCATCCACCCGACGACCGGCAGACTGAGGAGGAAGTGTTCACCTGATTTCATTCGTTCGCCCAGTCACGCCGGAATACTACGGGTGTTTCGGTGTTTACTCGATCACTCGACGTCTCCGACATCGAACCGGGGACCGTCGTCGGTGTCCTCGATCGTGACGCCGAGTGCTTCGAGCTCGGCCCGGAGATCGTCGGCTCGGTCGTAGTTGCCTGCCGCGCGCTCGGATTCACGGACGTCGAGCACGAGTTCGACAAGTTCGTCGGCGAGGCGGACCTCGCCGTCTCCACCACCTGTACCGTCCGCACCGCTGCCGCCGAACACGAGGCCGAGCACCTCGCCGCCGAGTTCCTCGAACGCCTCGATGGCTGCTTTGAGTCCGCGATAGTCGTACACCCCGTTCGCGTCGAGGTGGGTGTTGAGAGCGGTCGCGATTTCGGCGAGCGCCGACAGCGCCTCGCGGGTGTTGAAATCGTCGTCCATCGCGGTTTCGAACCTTTCTTTGGCGTCTACGACCGTCTCCCGTAGCTCTCCATCCTCGACTTTCGCCCGTGCGTCGGGGCCGTCGATGGCTGCGACGGCGCGCTCGTGGGCGCGTTCGAGGCGCTCCCACCGGTCTACGGCCTCCTCGATGGTAGCGTCGCTGTAGGTCTGTCGTTGGCTGTACGACGCTGAGAGCAGGAAGGTCCGCACGACGTTCGCGCCGAGCTCCGCGACCGCTTCCTCGACGGTGGCGTAGTTCCCCAGGCTCGAACTCATCTTCTCGTCGTCGGTTTCGAGCAGGCGGACGTGGAGCCAGTAGCGCGCGAACCGTTCCCCAGTGGCGGCCTCGCTCTGTGCGATCTCGTTTTCGTTGTGCGGGAACGCGATGTCCTGGCCGGCGACGTGAATATCGAGGGTTTCGCCGAGGGTGGCCCTGCTCATCGCCGAGCATTCGATGTGCCACCCGGGACGACCCTCGCTCCACGGCGATTCCCACGTCTCGCCGCTCGCTTCGTCGATCGAATCGGCCTCCGCTGGCCGGTGATCGGCGAGATCTTCGGGCGGCACGGCCCCGGTCTTCCAGAGTGCGAAGTCCGCGGGGTGGCGCTTCTCGCTGCGCTCGTCGGGATCTCCCTGCTCTTCGAGCTCGTCGAGGTTCTGATTCGAGAGCTTACCGTACTCCTCGAATTCGGTGACGTCGAAGTACACTGAACCACCCGATTCGTAGGCATACCCCTTCTCGATCAGGGTCTCGACGAGATCGATGATCTCGGGGACGTGCTCGGAGACACGTGGGTAGACCTCCGCGCGCTTGAGATTGAGCGAGCGCATGTCACGGACGGTTTCGCGGATGAACGTTTGGGCGACTTCGTCCTCCGAGTCACCGCGCTCGTCGGCTCCGATCTGCGCGACGATCTTCTCGTTGACGTCGGTGAAGTTCTCGACGTGGCGGACGTCGTAGCCACGGGCGGAGAGCCAGCGGTCCATCACGTCGGCGTGGACCCACAGGCGCGCGTGACCGAGGTGTGCCGGGTCGTACACCGTGAGCCCACAGACGTAGAGCAACACCGACTCGGGATCGGCTGGCTCGAACGGCTCTTTCTCCCCGGACAGCGTGTTCGTCACGCGCAGCGTCATCACTCCCTCCTACGTGGGCCGGCGTTTCAATCCGTCGGAGTCCATACTTCTGGAACCGCAGACAGCGCGTCCTCGATGATTCGCACCGCATCGGGGCCGTCACGGCGCTCGACCGCCACGATCAATCCGTCCCCAGCGACGCCAGCCGCGGTGACATCGATATCCTCGACGGCGAGCCGATCGAGTACGGTCGCGAGCGCCCGGGCGTCGACCGTGCCGGTTGCGAGGACGCCCGTCAGCGAGCCGCCGTCGACGAGCTCGGTTCCACCGACCGCGAGCAGTGGGTCCTGCTCGTCGGCAGCACCGTTCCCGGCTTCGTCCTCACTCTCGACGCCGAGACCGCTCCGCATCGTCACTCGTGCTTCGCGGGGCGCGGTCTCGTACTCGGGGAGGTCCTCGGCGTACCGCCGGAGCGCGGCTGTGACCGCGTCGGTCTCGCCCACGTCGAGAAAGTGGGCGGCAGCGGTGTAGTTCAGGATGCCGGCACGGAGTGCGTGATGGACGAACGGAGCCCGCCGGACGGCCGCGCGGGTGTCGGCTGCGAGCGACATGTCTCAACCGAGAACGGGGGTCACGAAAAATTCGACGAACCGCGAGTCACGACTGTACTCACGAGGGATGTCGATAGCTCGCAAAAAATCGTCGAAGTACACGACTCGCCGAACCGCGAACCGCGGTGCAAATGAGAGACCGCAGGCCACACCCTCCCCAGCCGACTCCTTCGCTCGGTCTTCGACCTCGCGTCACTCATCCCTCGCGCGAGTCGCGCCTCCGGCGTCTGCTCGCGGGCGATTCGCGCCCGCTCGCACGGCCTGCGGGACCGAAGGTCCCGCACTGCTCCCGCACGCCGACCGCAACCATTCAACCCCGACAGCCGTCTCCAGACTCGTCGTTTCGACTCGCTGCTTTCCGGGAGACGAAGCCACTAAGCCCACCGCGTCCTTCGACTCAGGTAACTATGCCGGCGCTCGTCATCGCCGCCCACGGCTCGCACCTGAACCCTGGCTCGCACGACCCGGCGTTCGCCCACGCCGACACGATCCGTGCGGCCGGCGCGTTCGACGAGGTCCGCGAGGCGTTCTGGAAGGAAGAACCGTCCTTTCGCGAGGTGCTTCGCACCGTCGAGAGCGAGGAGGTGTACGTCGTCCCGCTGTTCGTGAGCGAGGGCTACTTCACCGAGCAGGTCATCCCGCGCGAGCTCCGCCTGGAGGGATGGGACGTCGCGGAGTGGGATTCGGACGGCACCGACGCCGACCACGTCACGCTCACCGCAGACGACGTCGAGAAAACCGTCCACTACTGCGGCCCCGTGGGAACCCACGAATCGATGACCGACGTGATCGTCCAGCGCGCCGAGACCGTCACCGGCGATCCCGACGTGGGCGAGGGATTTGGGATCGCCGTCGTCGGCCACGGCACGGACCGCAACGAGAACTCCGCAAAGGCGATCGAGTACCACGCCGAGCGGGTCCGCGAGACCGAGCGGTTCGACGAGGTCCAGGCGCTGTTCATGGACGAGGAGCCCGAAGTCGACGACGTGGCCGAGTACTTCGAGGCCGAGGACGTGGTAGTAGTCCCCCTCTTCGTCGCCGATGGCTATCACACCCAAGAGGACATCCCCGAGGACATGGGGCTGACCGACGACTACCGAGAGGGGTACGACGTTCCGACCGAAGTCGACGACACCCGCATCTGGTATGCCGGCGCGGTCGGGACCGAGGCGCTGTTGGCCGACGTCCTCCTCGAACGCGCGGCCGACGCGGGCGCGGACGTCGGGAACGCGCTCGATCTCGTCCGCCAGCGAACCGGTGGCACCGCCGCGGCGGGCGATTAAATGAACGACACACAGTTGAGCGCGCTCCGCGAAGCCGCCGCCGACGGCGTGTCGTGTGACGGACTCCGCGTCGAGCGGATAGGCGAGGAGTACACCTTCGCGACCCCCGAGGCGACCCACGAGGGCCTCGACGAGGAGTCGTTCGACGCGCTCGCCCAGGAAAACCCGTGGCTGGTCTCGAACTGGCATTTCTGGGCGGGTGCGAGCGAGACTCGCCGGGCGTACTGCCGGTGGATCGAGCGCGCCGACGAGTTGGGCGTGCGCGAGCGTTACGAGGCACTCGTCGAGGGGCTCTCTCGCGAGTGGGGGGAACTCCTCGTCACGGCCGGACTCGGCGAGGACGGCGAGCGCGTCTACGAGCTCCGCCACGTCGACGACGCCGACACGGAGCCCGACGCACTCGCACTCCACGACGACCCGCTCGACGCGCGTGAGATCGCCACCGCCGACGAGGACGGCCGGTATCGACCGCTGAAGACTGCTCCGACGCTCCGGCGAGGCTGGCGGTTCGCGGGCCTCGACGCTCGCGATCTCGTTCGAACTGTGGAGTTCTTCTACCCGGCGACGGTGACGAACTGGTTCCGTGAGCGCGAGGGCGATCTCGACGTGACTCACTTCCGCGAGACCGCAGACCGTCAGACCGGGATCTATCAGGTAGTCGACGAACTCGACGAAGACGGTGTCGAAAACCTCGCCGCCGCGTGCTGTGTCGACTCGCAGTGTTGCAAGCGCCGCGAGTGGGACGAGGACGAGGAAACAAAGCTCGACGTCCCACGTGGCGACGGCGCGTTCCCGTGTCGGGAGCCGTGTTCGCTCGTGATCGCCGCCGCCCGGCAGTGGGCGATCCTCGAAAACGAGGAGTCACGCACCTACGAGTTCGAGCTAACGCCGAGCGAGAAGAACCAGATCGAGGATATCCTGGGTGCGGTCGCCGACGGCCGGACTGACGAGATCCGCGAGGCAGACGTCGGAGATGGCGCGAACCGCTATCGAGCACGGTATCTCCGAGCGAAGCGGACCGACGAGGACGGGAACTTCGAGAACGTGGTCGAGCGTCAGTAGAGCAGTAGATAGCCCGCGACGACGAGCCCGCCGAGTACGGCGAGCGCGCCGACGAACATCGCGATCCCTTCGAGAAACAGGAGTCCGATCCCGATCAGAATCACGAGCGACGTCCCGCCGAGCAACGCCGGCGTGTCAAGACCCGGCGATCCTCCCACGGACGACCGCGAGGACGATCGCCGTGACGAGGACTGACGGGAGGATGATCGTCGGGAAGAGGACGATCCACGCGATCCCGATCGGCCCGACGACGATCCCGTGCTCGTCGTACTCGTCGTGCTGGACGAGCGTGTCGTGGTACTGCCGCGATTCGAGCCCTGGATCAGCGACTCGTCGATCTCAACGGTCTGTTTGCCGGCGGTGGGTTCGACCGCAACCGCGATATCGTGGGTTTCGCTGCCGTAGGCGGTGGCGACGGTGAGCGTCCCTCGGACGGGGCCGGTGTCGTGGACGCTGACCGGCACTCGGGCCGTCGCGCCGGTGCGGATGTAGTGGTTGCCCGAGGGGAGCGACGCGATCTCCGCGAACCCGTTGCCGAGCCGGAGGTGGGCGTGGGCGGCCTCGCCGTGGTTCTCGATCTCGACCACGAACGAGTCGGCGGTCTCGAAGCTATCGGGAGCTTCGATCGCGTGGAGGCGGTCGCGGTTCAGGTGGACGGCGAGCGTCTCAGGCACGGTCTACTCCCCGCATGCTCAGGCCGGCGCGTCGTCGCGCATATCTGGCGGGAGGAGGTTCGGAATTCCCTCTTCGATGGGGTACTCCTCGCCACACTCGGTGCAGACGAGCCGCCCCTCGAGCACCTCGTCGTCGTCTCGCTGGATGGGTTCGAGCTCGAGCTCCTGCTTGTCCATCGGACACCGGATGATGTCCATCAGTGACTCCTTCACCGGCGCTCACCCCTACTCATACGCGAGGCGACGATCGGCGGTGATAAAAACGTGGCGCTCGCCCCGCGGTGGCGCGGTGCGGCCGCGGTGGCGGCGCGGCTGCGGCGGGTCGTGGCGGCGGCCGCGGGAGCAGTTGCAGGGCGGCAGCGGTGCGGACCTGGCGGATGAAGGGCGAGACGCGCGAGCTCCCGTTCGCTTCGCTCACGGGAACGGAGTGAGCGCGCGGTGAGGGCTTCGGCGGTGCTGTACGGTTGCGGAAAGTGCCAGCGGTTCTACCGCGAGCGACCAGGGGAGCGAGCGGGTGTTTTCACCCATCGGAAGACTCGCTTCGCTCACGGCTCGTTCCTTGCGCCACTCGTCTTCCGAGCCTTCGTCCGCCTTCGTCTTCGCGCGGCTCCGCTGCCCGAACGGTCTGCGGGACCTCCGACCCCGCGCTACTCACGAAACCGGGTTTTGCAAGCCGAGCGGGACTGTTCCATCGTCCTGCTGGCCGTGCGAGCGGGCGCTTCGCGCCCGCGAACAGGCGGGGGTGGGCGAGCGTAGCGACGCACCCCGCAACAAAAAAGTGGGGGGCGTCTAGCGCTGATCGACCGGCACGAACGACTCGTCCTCCGAGCCGGTGTAGCGGGCGCGCGGACGGATCAGTCGGTTGTTCTCCTGATATTCGAGGACGTGGCCGAGCCAGCCACCGACCCGGCTCATCGCGAAGATCGGGGTGTACATGTCCATCGGGATCCCGAGCTGGTGGTAGACCGATCCCGAGTAGAAGTCGACGTTGGGGGCGATCCCTTTCTCGATCAGCCCCTCCTCGCGGAGGTGGTTCTCGATCGCGGTAGTTGCGTCGTACCACTTGGTCTCACCGGCGGACTCGCCGAGTTCCTCCAGTCGGCTCTGGAGGATGTCCGCACGCGGGTCCTTGACGTTGTACACGCGGTGGCCCCAGCCGGGCACCCGCCAGTCCTCGCGATTCTCGCGTGCGTCGGCGACGAACTCGACCGGGTCAGCGTCCGTCTCGTCGATCTCGTAGAGCATCTCCATCACGTCCTGGTTCGCGCCGCCGTGGAGCGGGCCCGAGAGCGCGCCCACACCACCGGTCAGCGCGCTGTAGGCGTCGGCGTACGTGCTCGCGATCACCATCGTGGTGAACGTCGAGGCGTTCAGGCCGTGGTCGGCGTGGAGCACGAGCGCCTGATCGAAGGTTTCGGCCGCGACGTCGTCGGGCTCCTCGCCGGTGAGCATGTAGAGGAAGTTCGCGGCGTAGCCCAGATCGGGATGGGGATCGACGGGCTCCTCGCCGTTGCGCAGGCGGTCGAACGCCGCGAGCACCGTGGGGACCTTCGCGGCGACGCGTCGTCCCTTTCGGAGGGTGGCCTCGCGGTCGCGTGGGTTCGCCGCCGAGTCGGGATCGCCGGCCGAGAACATCGAGACCGCCGTCCGGAGCGCGGCCATCGGCCGCTCGTCGCCCGCGAGATCGGCGAGCGTCGCGAGGATCCGGTCGTCGACCGCTCGCTCGTTCGCGAGGGCGTCCGCGAACGCGTCGAGCTCGTCGCGATCGGGGAGGTGGCCGTGCCAGAGCAGGTAGCACACCTCCTCGTAACTCGCCTCGCGAGCGAGGTCCTCGATGGCGTAGCCCCGGTACACCAGCCGCCCCGCATCGCCGTCGATGTTGCTGAGCGAGGATTCGGCCACCAGCACACCTTCGAGACCACGTTTGAGCTCATCGGACATCGCTCCAGCATACCCAACCTGCCAGTAAAAGCATTATCGTTGCGTCCCTGTTGCACGATCCGCACTCACCGGTACGTTTCGAGCGTGACACCGGAAATCGTCCCAAAATGTGAATCGCCAGCGAGGACGGGTTCGTCGCGTTCGATGGCGGTTGCGGCGATTGCGGCATCGGCCTTCCCGATACCGGGACCGTCGCCATCGTCGGTCATGCGCTCACCGAGGAGTCGCCCGGCACGCCGAGCAATGCGCGGGGTCGTATCCACCAACGGATACGAGTCCAACACCGTCTCGACGGCCCGACGTTCCTCAGAAGAGTTCGCCACCTTCCCGACACCGATGTAGAGTTCCAGCACGCTCATCGCGGGCATGACGAGCGGGACACCCTCGGCTTCGAGTTCGCGCTCCATCGAGACCGCGGCCTCCAGGTCGTCGATGACGTCCAACACGAAGCTCGTATCGACGATCATTCGAAGCGGTCGGCGACCTCGCGGACCGCCTCACGGTCTCGGTCGTCGGCGTCATCGATGGCCTCGCGCATTGCGGCCACCTCGCTCCCCTCGAACACGTCACGGAGGTCGCGCAACGAACGGCCACCGACGAGCCGCTCGACGGCCTCGCTGAACGATTCGTCGTCGCGCTTGCTCGACCGAATGCGTTCGTACACGTGATCTTGGAGTCGAATCTGTCGTGACATCCTTGTTGACAGCGTTGACGCTCGACGGTAATCAGCGTTCGGACGAGCGTCCGGGTTTTTCCTCGTAGCCATCTCCACCTGCAGGAGCGGTGAACGAAGTGAACAGAGTTGGACTCGTCGGGACCGAGCAAACGCGCAGCGTTTGCGAGGGTCGACGAGTTCACGACTGAACGAGCGAAGCGAGTGAAGAAGTGGACTCGCCGGGATTTGAACCCGGGGCCTTCCCCGTGCCAGGGGGATGATCTACCACTGATCTACGAGCCCGTACTCAGTACCATCGCCGTCGTTTTCATAAACCCATCGAACCCGACGCGCCGAGTCGAAACGGTTTAATCCGGCCCACGGGTGTGGGAGGATGGGAACAGCACGGCCGCAAATCTGACACGCCCTCGCGGGCTCCGGGATTGCGGTAGTGTTCGGTAGCGTTTCGTGCGATTCCTATCCTCACATATGGCACGAATGCATACACGACGCCGCGGGTCGTCCAGTTCGGACACGCCCGTGGCGGACGATCCGCCGGAGTGGAGCGACGTCGACACCGACGCCATCGAAGCGCGCGTCGTCGAACTGGCAGAAGAGGGCTACGGCCCGAGCCAGATCGGTCTCAAACTGCGCGACGAGGGCGTCCAGGGCACGCCGATCCCGGACGTCCAGCTCGCCACCGACAAGAAAGTGACCGAGATCTTGGACGACCACGACGCCAGTGGCGACCTTCCGGAAGATCTTCGGAACCTGCTCGAACGCGCGGTTCGGCTCCGCGAGCACATGGCCGACAACCCGGGCGACGCCCAGAACAAGCGCGCGCTCCAGAACGCCGAGGCGAAGGTCCGCCGGCTCGCCGACTACTACCGCGGCGACGAGCTCGACGAGGACTTCAAGTACACCTACGAGCACGCACGGGAACTCCTGTAGATGGCCGTCGCCGGTCGTTCCGAGGACGGATCGACTGCCGACAGCGCCGCCGCTGCGCTCCGTGAGGCCGGGTTCGTCCGGTTTCACGTCGCGCCCGACGGCGACGCGCTGGCGACTGCCGGGCTCCTCGCCCGGGCGCTCGCCGAGCGGGACACCCCGTTCCAGGCGAGCGTCGTCCGCAGCGGACGACCGGGAACGACCGACACTGCAGGCACCGACGACACGACCACCGTGTGTATCGGCGGCACGGAGCCCGCCGACGTCACGCTCGACCCGCCCGGATCGGCGAGCGAGGCAGCGTTCGAGGCTGCACGCGAACTCGGGAGCGATCCCGACCCGATCCTCGCGCTCGCCGGCGCGTTCACCCCTCCCGACGCCGCGCTCGAAGGGAGCGCCGCGTTCGAGGCCGCACGCGACCACGACCTCATCGAACAGCGGCCTGGAGTCGCGATCCCGGTCACGGACCTCGTCGATGGGCTCGCACACACGACGCTCGCCCACGCCGGGTTTTCGGGCGATCCCGATGCGGTGCGCGAGACGCTCGACGGCCGCGAAACCGCTGACACGGACGAAGAACGACGCGAGGTCGCCTCGATCGTCGCGCTCACGGCCGCCGGCGCGGAGGACGCGACATCGCGCGCCGCCGAGACGGTCGAGCACGTGCTCCGTCCGTACGCGATCACCGAACGCTCCAACGACGGGTCGGCCACAGCTCCCGAGTTCGCGACCGTCGGCGGGTACGCGGACGTGCTGCGTGCGTGTGCCCACGAACGACCAGGCACCGGGCTCGCGCTGGCGATCGGCCACGATGTCCGCAACGCGGCGCTATCGGCGTGGCGCGCACACGCGGAGCGGGCCCACGCCGCGGTTAGAACGGCGACGACGGCACGACACCGGAATCTCGTTGTCGCCCGCGTCGACACGGACGCGCCGCTTGCGACGACCGCACGGCTCTTCTGTGACTTTCGATCGCCGGAACCGGTCGTGGTGGCGGTCGGTGAAACCGAGGCCGCGGCCGCCGCGACCGACGATCGAAATCTCGGTACGCGGATGCGCGAGGCCGCAGCGGCTGCCGACGGCAACGGAGCGGGCAGCGAACGCCGCGGCCGCGCGACGTTCACCGACGACGAGGCGTTCGTCGCGGCGTTCCGGGAGGCGATGGCGTGAGCCGACGCGCCCGACTCCGGACCGAGTCGACTCACGCTGGCGTCGTCGCTGCGGCGCTCGTTCCGGACAACACGCCGGAAATGGAGACGGTCGTGGCGGACGACGCCATCGAGACCATGATCGCGCGCGAGACGACCGGTGGACTCCGGACCACGGTCGACGACTACGTGGTCAATCTCTCGGTGGCCGAACGCGTCGCGCAGGCAGCCGAGCAGCGCGCAGCCGATCGAGGAATCGACCACGAGGCGGATCGAGCGACGGAGCATCGAGCGACTGACCAACCGCGATCCACGGACGACGTGGACGACACCCAGACCACGAACGACACGAACCCATGAGCGAACGATCAGTTTCACGACAGCAACAGGAGAAACGGTGGTACACCGTGTTCGCGCCCGAGGAGTTCGATCGGGCCGAACTCGGCGAGACCCCCGCGAACGAACCGAACCAGGTGCTCGATCGCACCATCGAGACCACGCTCGGCGATCTGACCGACGACGCCGGCGCGAACAACGTCAAGCTCACGTTCCGAGTCCGGGACGTGGGCAGCGACGCGGCCTACACCGAGTTCATCAAACACGAGCTCACTCGGGACTACCTCGACAGTCTCGTGCGCCGCGGGGCCTCGAAGGTCGAGGCCTACCTCACGGTGATGACGAGCGACGAGTATCGTGTTCGGATCCAGCCGGTCGCGTTCACGACCCAGAAGGCCGACGACAGCCAGGAGCGCGCGATCCGTCGGCGGATGACCGAACTCGTCGAGGAAGCCGCCAGCGAGCGGACCTTCGAGGAGCTCGTCGACAGCGTGACCCAGGGTCGGCTGTCGAGTGCGATCTACGGCGAGGCGCGCACCATCTACCCGCTCCGGCGGGTCGAGGTCGGCAAGCTCGCGCTCGACGCCCATCCCGACGAAGTCGCCGAAGAGGAAGAGACCGCGGTCGACGTCGACGAAGAAGACGTCGAGGTCTGAATCGCGGATCTTCGTCGCTATTCGACGACGGTGAACTGCGCGACCATCCCGCCACGTTCGTGTGGAATGCAGAAATAGTTATACGTCCCGGGAACCTCGAACGTCACTTCGAACGTCTCGCCGCTGGCGATCCCGCCACCACCCCGCTGGAGCCACGCGTCACGGGCCGCCTTGGTGCTCTCGAACCCGCCGGAGGCGAAAAACGTCGCTCCGTCCGGAATTCCCGATTCGTACGCGGTCACGGTGTGAGTTCGCGAGCCGGTGTTGCGCCAGACGACCGCCTCGCCGACGCGTGGCTCGAAGTTCTCTGGCTGGAGGAACGCGCTCGAACTCATTCCGATCTCGTCGTCGCCCTCCTGACGCGACTGTCCAGTACAGCCCGCGAAAACGGCGGTGACGCCCGCAGCAGCCCCGAGAAACGCGCGTCGGTTCATACCTAATCATCACACGCCGCGCGATTTAGACCCCTCGGTAGCCGCTGGACGAGGTCGCGGGGCCAGTCGGCGCGCCGAAGATAAACCCCTAAACCGCGGGTCGGCGAGTCCGGTGGTATGCAGCCCCGTTTCGTCGCACGGCTCGGGCTCGCCGACGCCGTCACGGCGACAAACGCCGGTCTCGGCTTCCTCGCAGCGGCCGCTGCGATGGTCGATCCCGGACTCGCCGCCCGGCTGATCCTGCTGGCGGCGATCGCCGACGGCCTCGACGGCGCGATCGCCCAGCACGTCGGGAGCACGCCGGTCGGGGAGTTCCTCGACTCGCTCGCGGATGTCGCCTCGTTCGGCGTCGCGCCCGCACTGTTCGTCTTCGCCACCGCGCGCACCGCGTGGGACCTCTCGCTCGCCGAACCCTCTCCGTCGGTGACACTCACACTGCTCGTGACCGGGCTGTTCGTCGTGACGGCGGTCGTCAGGCTCGGGCTCTACACCGCCTACGATATCGGACGCGAGGCGACCGAGGGCGCACAGACCACGCTGGCGGCGACGGTGCTCGCGGTCGCCTATCTCGCCGGGGTGCGGTCGCCGGCGGTGCTCCTCGGCGCGACCCTCGCCTTCGTTGGGCTGATGGTCGCACCGTTTCGGTACCCCGACCTCCGGATTCGGGACGCGCTGGCGATGGGTGTCGTTCAGGCGCTGTCGATCCTCGCTCCGGGAGCGTTCGGTCGGCTGTTTCCCCGATTGTTGCTCGCCGCCGCACTCGCGTACCTCGCGCTCGCGCCACGGCTGTATCGCCGTGGGACTCCCGAAGGGAAACGCACTTAGTAGCTTGTGCCACAGTTTTCTCCATGAGCAACGGGGACGACGAGCCCGACGCCGACACCGGCGAGGGGTCAGCGGGGGCCACGGACCAGCCTGCGGATGGGGACGACGGGGAAGCCGAAACCGACGCCATCGAAACGAAGCACNCCCGCTCAGAGATGTGTATAAGAGACAGGGACGAGGCGGATGACGGGGACGACGACGAGGAGAGCGAACGCACCCGCGAGGAACTCGAATCACGCGTCACGGAGCTCCGCGAGGCGATCGAGTCCCAGCGCGGTCCGTACGCCGAAGACGTCGTCGAGACGGTCGAAGGCGCAAAAACGACGATCACCGAGACGCGCTGGACCGACGAGGGCGAGCGCGAGGTGGCCGAAGCGGTCGAGCGCTTCCTCGACGGCGCTGGCGACGCGCTCGACGAAACGTTCGCCGTGGAGAGCGACGGAGCTGACTCCGAGACGGAGAACGAGACCGCAACTGACGCCGGCGACGGCGAGGAAGACGCCGACGACGGGGAAGACGCCGACGAACACGCCGAACTCGTCGCAGCGCTCGACGACGTGATCGAGTCGATCGAAACGCACGACCTCGATCCCGACGAGGACGAGGAGACCGTCGCCGACCTGCTTGACGACGCCGAGGGGCTCGCCGACGACCTCGACGACGCCGAGGAGTGGGACGATCTCACGGTCCGCGAGAAACTCACCGTCGAGGGCTTCTACGACGTGCTCGAATCGGAGAACCGCAAGGACTTCCCACCGGAGTGGAACGCGATCAAGATCTACGAGAAACGTGGCGAACCCGAGCCGATCCTCCGGGGATTGGAGATGTTCGGCTCGGAGTTCATGGAGGAGCACTGCATCGAGTCGCTGAAACGTCTGGGTGCGCCGGCGGCGTTCGACGCGATGGAGCAGCGCGCCCAGAAACGCGACAAGGCCCCGATCGCGGCGCTCGGAAAGATCGGCGACGATCGCGCGCTCGACACGCTCCACGAGTACATCGAGGGCGATAGCGATCCCGGTCTCCAGAAGGTCACGCTCAAGGCGCTCGGCGAGATTGGGAGCGAGGATTCGACACAGCCGGTCGCCGATCGCCTCGTCGCCGACAACGAAACCGTGCGCTCGAACGCGGCGCGTGCCCTCGGGCTGATCGGCGACGCGCGCGCGATCGACCCGCTCGCGGACGTGATCGACGAGGACGACTCGAATTCCGTTCGCGCGAGCGCGGCGTGGGCGCTCAATCAGATCGGGACCGAAAGCGCGCTCGACGCCGCCCGCGACCACGCCGACGACCGATCGTATCTCGTCCAAAGCGAGGCCGAGAAGGCCGAACACGCGATGGCCGACGACGGCGACGCGACCGAAACCCCGGCCTGAGACGAACTCTCCTTCGACTCCGATCGGCTTGACACGAACTCTTAAATCGGAGAACGTGACCACCGGCGGGTGTGTCTCTCCGGGTGGTCGTGCTGGCGTTCGTGGCCGTCGCACTCGTCGCGTCGCCGGTCGGGTTCGCGGTAGCGACGCCTGGCGTGACTGCCGACGGAGCCCAGCCCGACGGCCCGCACGTCGCGGCAGTGTACCCGAACCCGCTCGCCGCGGAGGACGCGGGCGAGTACGTCGTGCTCACGTTCCCTGAGGCGACGAATCTCTCCGGCTGGACGCTGAGTGACGGCGAGACGAACGTCTCGCTGCCGAACGCCACGATGGAGGGCCGGATCGCGGTCACCGCCACACCGAACGCAACCACGAACCTCACGACGGCGTCGATCGTGAGCGTGAACGAGTCGGTGAGTCTCGCCAACGGTGGCGACGAGATCACGCTCCACGACGGCGAGCGTGTCGTCGACGAGATGGCGTACGAGGACGCGCCCGAGGCCGAACGCTACAACCGGACTGCCGATGGATGGGCGTGGGAGCATCTCGGTGCGACGAACTTCTCGGCGGTGCGGACGGGTCCCGCAACGACCCGGGCGTTCGTCCTGCCCGATGCGCCAGCGGTGCCGATCGACGTCCTCGAATCGGCCGAGCGCCGAATATTGCTCGCTGGGTACACCTTCAGCTCCGAGCGTGCCACAGCGGCGCTCGAACGCGCGGCCGAACGCGGCGTCGAGGTCCGCGTGCTCGTCGACGACGCGCCCGTGGGCGGGATGACGACGCGTCAGGCGAAACTCCTCGATCGTCTCACGAGCGCGGGCGTCGCGGTCGAGGTCATCGGCGGCGAGCGCGCACGGTATGACTACCATCACCCCAAATACGCCGTGATCGACGATCGCGCGCTCGTGATGACCGAGAACTGGAAACCGTCGGGAACCGGTGGTCGGTCGAGCCGCGGGTGGGGAGCGGTGGTCCGGAGCAGCGAAACTGCCGCGGAACTCGCCGAAATCTTCCGGGCGGATATCGGCTGGCGCGACACCGTTTCGTGGGGCGAATTCCGCGCGAACGAGACGTTCGAGACCGAGGCGGCGGCGAACGGGAGCTATCCGACGAGCTTCGAGCCGAAAGAAATCGAGACCCAGGGCGTGCAGCTTCTCACCGCACCCGACAACGCCGAGCGGGTGCTCGTCGATCGGATCGACCGGGCCGACGAATCGGTCGAAATCGTCCAGGCGTCGATCGGGAGCCGTCGCCAGCCGCTGCTCGAAGCAGCGATCCGTGCGGCCGAGCGCGGTGTCGACGTCCGCATCCTGCTGAGTAGCCAGTGGTACTCCGAGGAGGAGAACTCGGAACTCGCCGACTGGCTGAACCGGAAAGCAGAGGACGAGAACCTCTCACTCGACGCCAAAGTGGCCGACCCTGGCGATCGTTTCGAGAAGATCCACGCCAAGGGCGTCGTCATCGACCGCGAGGCTGCCGTCGTTGGGAGTCTCAACTGGAACAACAACTCCGCCGACGAGAACCGCGAGATCGCGGTCGTGCTCGAAGGGACGGAAGCCGGAGAGTACTACGGGAAGGTCTTCGACGCCGACTGGGAGGGTGGCGACGGCGGGTCCGGGATCGGCGACGATTCACCGCTGCCCGTCGGGATCGTCGCCGCGGTTGCGGGGATTGTGGTGCTCGCGGTCGTCGTCGCCCGCCGGATCGAGTTCGAATAGCCTCAGTAACGGCGGACGTTCGGTGGTTTCAGTCCTCGAAGCCAGCGACCGACGCGCTGCCGAGCTCCTCGTCGATCTCGGCGTCGCCCATCTTGGCTTCGAGCGCGTCGAGCACTTCTTCGCGCATTCCTTTCACGAACTTGATCGAGCCGACGACGAGGTGGCCGCCGCCGCTCACGCCGCCGCCCGTGACCTCCTCTTCGAGCTCCTCGACCATCTGTGGGATATCGAGGCGCACGCCGTCGCTCCGGAGGACGGCGAAGTCGGGGCCGTAGCCCACCGTGATGACGGGGCTGTCGGTTTCGGCGACCTTCCGATCGTGGATCGCACCCGTCGTCTTGCCCGGTGCGGGGTAGGTGAAGCGCCTGGCGTAGCGCTCGACGTCGAGCCGGTTCAACTGTGCGCCGTTGTCGAGCGATTCGGTCTCGACGTGGGGCATCGCGGCGTCGAGCTGGCGGTCGGTGTCGCGGTCGGCGCGCTCGGAGAGATGGTCGACGAGATCGCGATGGCGCTCTTCGTCGGCGGCGTCGACACCGAGCACGTCGGTCATCAGCGCGTCGCCCGAACTGTAGCGCAGCCAGTGAGCGGCGTAATCGAGTGCGTCACCGGTCGCCTGGAGGTCCGACTCGTCGTAGCCTTCCTCCTCGGCGAGCGCGAGGTAGTCGGCCATCGCGTCGGCCTCCGAGCGGTCGGTGAGGCCCGCGACCGCCGGCACGTGGCGGAGCTCGTCGGTGATCTCGGGGTGGATCATCCGCGCGACCTCGACACACAACATTCCGGTCGTCACGCCGTAGTCCTCACCACGGAGGTAGGGGTTGACGTGCTCGTCGAGCAGCCCCTCGACGGCGTCGGGATCGGGATGGTGATGATCGACGGCCACGATCGGGATGTCGTACTGGGCGAGTGCCTCGTAGGCCGGCACGTCCTCCTCGGTGCTGCCGTTGTCGAGCATCGCCACGAGCGGGAGGCGCTGGCCGTGACGGTCGCGGTCGCCGAGCGCGAAGTTGAGATCGCGCGCGACGTCCTCCATCTCGTAGAAGGGAGCCTTGCTCGGCGATCGCTTCACGAGGTGGCGCGGGGCCGAAGCGTCGCCGTGGACGTCCTCGATGAACCGCGAGAGCGCGAGCTGGACGGGGATCGACGCACACATCCCGTCGCCGTCGGCGTGATGGCGGATCCGGATCGGTCGGTTTTCGAGGACTGCGCGACGCAGCCGCGTCGCGACGCCCTCTAGGTCGTTCCATAACTTTTCGAGCGCGTCCCACTCGATCAGCGGCGTGACGTCGCGGGCTGCCGCGCGCTCGTCGAGTGCGCTGTCGAGTCGTTCACGGAGCTCGACGGCATCATCGAGACGGGCGAGTCCGTCGACCTCGACCTGGATCGCGCCCTCGCGGCGCTCCGGTGCTCCCTCGATTCGCACGAGGTCGCCGACTTCGATGTCGGGGTACGCCCGGACCCCGGCGGCCTCGAACGCCGCACAGTCGACGACGCCCGACGCGTCGCGGAGCGCGAACACCGTCGGCCCTCCCGTTTGCTCGATTCCGACGATCTCGCCGTCGAGTGTCACGCTTTCGCCGATCGTCGCTTCGAGATCGTCGGCGGCCGTGATATCGGGTTCGTACTCGACGGCGACCGTCTCGTAATCGTCGATCGTGGCTTCGTCGAAACCGAGATCGCCGTTCGGTCTGATCTCGTCGAGGCGGACGATCAGATCGTCGCCGACCGCGTACTCGCTGTCGAGGTTCGATTCGTGGACCAGCCCCGAGATGTCGTCGGCGATGTCGACGAAGACGCCGTACTCCACGACGCCGTTGACGGTCGCGTGGTAGCGTTCGCCGGCCTCGACGGCCTCGGTCGTGTGTTCGGGCGCGAGATCGTAGACGGTCGGGAGCTCGCTCGCCCCGTCGTCCGTTCGATCGTCGGATTCGGCGGGTGTAGACATTCTTGACCGGCGTTTGCCGCGGCCGGGTTTAAGAATTGGCAAATCACACTCCCCAGCCGGAACGCTTAGATGGTCGCCGGCCGGTGTTCGGACATGGGCTTTTTCGGGTCGAGCGAGGTCGTCGGGATCGCCGCCGACACCCTCGCGTTCGCCCGCTCGGCCGCCGAAGAGAGCCACCCGAACGAGTATATGGGACTGCTCCGCAGTGAGGACGCGACCGATCTCGGGCTCGACAGATCGGGGACCGTCGTGACCGACGTGCTCGTGGTACCCGCGACCGAGTCGAACCCGGTGAGCGCCACAGTGAAAACGAGCCTCGTCCCGAACGACATGCGCGCCGCGGGGTCGATCCACTCCCATCCAAACGGTGTACTCCGCCCGAGCGACGCCGATCTGGCGACGTTCGGGAAAGGAGATGTCCACATCATCCTCGGCGCGCCCTACCGCGACCACGACTGGCAGGCGTTCGACCGCGAAGGGAAACGGCGCGACCTCCCGGTGCTCGACGTCGATCTCCCCGACGACGAGGACTTTTTCGACTTCACTCAGGCCGACATCGACGAGGAGTTACGATGACCGAGGAGCGTCGTGGGGTGGAGCGAAGTGGCTCGGAGGGGAGCGAGGGAGAGCGAAGCGACGACGAGCCGAGCGACGACCGAACCCGATCGGGAGCCGACTTGCCCGAAACGAGCGACGATCCGACGACGGTCGTCGCCCAGGGAACGTTCGACATCCTCCATCCCGGTCATCTGGAGTACCTCCGCGAGGCGGCGGCGATGGGCGACGAACTCGCCGTGATCCTCGCCCGCCGGGAGAACGTCACCCACAAGGCTAAACCGGTTCTGGCGGATCGCCAGCGCCGGGAGATGGTCGCTGCGCTCGATCCGGTCGACGACGCGGTGCTCGGCGACCGCGAGGACATCTTCGTCCCGATCGAGGCGCTCGATCCCGACGTGATCGTGCTCGGTCACGACCAGCACCACGACGAGGCCGCGATCGCGGCGGCGCTCGGCGACCGCGGGATCGACTGCGACGTGAAGCGCGCAGCGGGACGCGAGCCGAACTACGAGGGAGAGCTCCTCTCGACCGGGCAGATCATCGATCGGATCCGCGAAGAGCGGGGCTGACCGAAATTCACATACCGATCCGGAAATGGAAAGTCAGGAAAGTGATTTATAGTGTCTACTCCATCGCTCCGGCCGCTATCGACGATTACGGCCGATGAGCCGACGAGGCACGAACGGGTCCGCTTCGGGGCGGGAACTCGCCGAGCCGGTGTCCGAAGACGACCACACGCGGGGACCGGACGACGCCAGCGTCACGCTCGTCCAGTACGGCGACTTCGAGTGCCCGAACTGTGGCACCGTCCATTCGATCATCGAGCGACTGCTTGATCACCTCGACGACGAGCTCCGGTACGTCTATCGCCACTTCCCGTTGACCGAGGTGCGACCCAACGCGAAACAGGCCGCCGAGGCCGCGGAGGCAGCCGGTGCGCAGGGTGCGTTCTGGCCGATGTACGACCGGCTCTACGAACACCAGGACGCACTCGCCGCCGAGGACCTCGAAGCACACGCCGACGCGCTCGACCTCGACACTGAGCGGTTCGCCCAGGAACTCGACGACAACGATCACGAGGACCGGGTTCGTGAGGACTTCGAGAGCGGGATCGAGAGCGACGTCAACAGCGCCCCGACCTTCTTCATCGACGGCGAGCGCTACGAGGGGCGCTACAGCTTCGACGCGCTGCTCGATGCGATCGTCGACGCTGGCGATCTCACCGATGTCTCGCGCGCGACGCCCGACGGCGGCGAGGCCTCCCGGGGCGACCTGCGCGAGACGCTCGACGAGTCCGAACACGGTGCGCCGGCGGCCGGCTCCGCGGTCCGAGATCGGTTCTCGGCCGACGAGATCTTCCAGCGGGTGGTGGCGACCGCCGACGAGGAGTTCGACCGGAGCTTTCGACTGCTCTTTCTGAGCGGGCTCGCGGCTGGGTTCGCGATGAGCCTCTCCTTTGTGGGGGTCGCCGCGCTGACCGCGCTGCTCGGCGGTGACGGCTCGGCGTCGGCGGCGGGCTATCTCCTCTATCCGCTGGGCTTCCTGTTCGTCGTCCTCGGGAGCTACCAGCTGTTCACCGAGAACACGCTCACGCCCGTCACGCTGGTCCTGACGCGGATCGCCTCGATCCCCGCACTCCTCCGAGTCTGGGGCGTGGTACTCGCGGCAAATGTCTTGGGAGTGGCGGCGAGCGCGTACGTCCTCGCCAACACAGGCGTGCTCTCGCCCGAAGCGGCAGCGGCCGCGAGCGAGATCGGCCACCACTTCTTCGAGCTGTCGTGGGCCGACATCTTCTGGAAGGGCGTGTTCGCGGGCGTGCTGATCGCCGGGATGGTGTGGCTGATCCACGCCGCTCGCGACACCGCGGCCCGGGTACTGATCGTCTTCGCGCTCGCCTACGCCGTGGGGGCCGCTGAGCTCGCCCACTGCATCGTGGGGTCGGCCGAAACCCTGTACGTCGTGTTCAACGGCGAGGAGTCGCTGTGGTCGTTCTTCAGTCACTTCCTCGTGCCTGCAACTCTCGGCAACACCGTCGGCGGCGTCGTGTTCGTCGCGCTCCTGAACTACAGCCAGACCCGCGACCGCCGGATTCAGAACCGGGACTGTCGCGTGCTCGAACTCGGCTGGTCGGAATGGCTCTTTGAGAATCACATCGGTCGCCCGATCACACCCTCGTTCCCGGAGAGCGAGGACGACGGTGCCGAAGCCGACTGATCGGCTTCCGCTTCCCAAGCCGTGAATCGGTTCGCGAGAGACTCGGTTCTCTTGTGGCTCCGCGTCGGTTCAGAGCAGCTCTTCGGCAGCCAGCCGGTCGACCGCCTCACGCAGCCGTTCCTGGCTGTTGGCGTACGAGAAGCGGGCGTAGCCTGGCGCGCCGAACGCGCTTCCCGGGACGGTGGCGACGTGGGCGTTCTGGATCGCGTCCTCGCACCACTGCTGATCGTCCTCGTCGACGGGCACCATCAGATAGAACGCGCCGTCGGGCACGGACACGTCAACGCCGTGCTCGGCGAGCAGATCGACCACGAGGTCGCGACGCTCCTCGAACGCTTCGGTCATCTGGGCGACCGCCTGATCGGTGTTTTCGAGCGCCTCGACGCCCGCGTGCTGGACGAAGTTGGTCGCACACGAGACCGAGTGCGAGTGGAGTTTGGCGGCCTGATCGATGAACGCTTCGGGCGCAGCGAGATAGCCGAGCCGCCAGCCCGTCATCGAGTAGGCCTTCGAGAAGCCGTTGATCGTGACCGTCCGATCGGCCATCCCCTCCAGAGTACCGAGGCTCGTCGGTTCGACGCCGTAGGTGATCTCCTTGTAGATCTCGTCGGAGATCACGGTGATATCATGCTCGACCGCAAGGTCGCGGACGCCGCGGAGTGCCGCGTCGGTGAACACGGAGCCAGTGGGGTTCGACGGCGAGTTCACCACGAGAAGCTCGGTGTCGTCCGAGACCGCCGCACCGAGGTCGTCGAGCGCGGGTTCGAGCTGGAGATCGTACGGCGTGAGGTCGACCCGCGAGAGCGAGCCGCCGGCGAGTTTCACCATCGCCTCGTAGGAGACCCACGCCGGGTCGAGCAGACAGACCTCGCTCCCCTCGTCGATCAGGGTCTGGAACGTCTCGTAGAGCGCCTGCTTGCCGCCCGGCGTGACGATGATCTCGTCGGTGGTGTAATCGAGCCCATCATCCTGGAGCTTGTCGGCGATCGCCTCCTTGAGATCGGGGATGCCGTTCGAGGACGTGTAGCCGGTGTGGCCGGCGTCCATCGCGTCCTTTCCCGCCTCCACGATGTTCTCCGGGGTCGGGAAGTCGGGCTCGCCCACGCTGAGGTCGACGACGTCGACGCCGTCGGCTTCGAGTTCGCCGGCAAGGTTGCTGATCGCGAGCGTCGCGCTCGGCTCGACGCGCTCGACGCGGGCGGCGAACTCGCTCATGCGAGCGCCTCCACCATGTCGACGGCGGTTGTAACGGCCTCTGCACCTTTGTCGGCGCGCTCGCGTGCCTCCGCACCGCTCATTCCGGGACCGACCACGCCGAAGGTCACGGGTTTGTCCCGATCGAGGCTCACGTCGGTCAGACCCTTTGCCGCCGACCGAGCGATGACCTGGTCGTGGTCGGTGTCGCCCGAGACGATCGCGCCGAGCACCGCGACCGCCGCGATCTCGTCTCGCCGTGCGAGCCGGTCGGCCGCGAGCGGCGCGTCGTACGCACCGGGGACTGGGATCGTGTCGGTGATCTCGGCCCCGCACTCCGCCGCGGCCTCGTGTGCGTGCTCTTCCATCTCCGTCGTGAGGTCGTCGTAGAACTGGGCGACGACCAGTCCGAGACTGTGCATGTGCGGCGGGTGGCGAGCGCCCCTCAAAGACCTACCGTTCGGTGCCAGCCCTGCCGAACGGCCAACCGAAACGCTCCTATGGGATGCCCGAGCGTGAATGGGACATGAGAGCGCCAGACGGCGTCGCGGCCCACCGGAGCCGTCGAGTCACGCTCGCCGTCGTCGCTATCGCCGTGCTGGGGCTGCTCGCCCGGCTCGCCTTCCTCGGCGACCGGATCGCCCACTGGGACGAGGCCCGTGTCGGGTACTGGATCCTGAACTACGCCGAGACGGGCAGCTTCATGTATCGACCGATGATCCACGGGCCCTTCCTCCATCAGGTGAACGCCCCTCTCTTCTCCCTGCTCGGCCCGAACGATTTCACGATGCGGCTCGTGGTTGCTGTCCTCGGGGCTGCGCTCCCGCTCGCCGCGCTGCTCTTCCGTGATCGCCTTCGATCGACCGAAACGATCGCGCTCGCCGTTTTCCTCGCCGCCGATCCGGTTCTGCTCTACTACTCGCGGTTCATGCGGAGCGACCTCCCGCTCGCGGTCTTCTCGCTGTTCGCGGTCGGCTTCTTCGTCCGGGCGATCGACACCCGTCGTGCGCGCTGGTTCCACGCGAGCGTGCTCTCGCTTGCGCTCGCGTTCACGACGAAGGAGAACGTCCTCATCACGCTCGTGACGTGGCTCGGCGCGCTCGTCCTGCTCGCCGACCACCGACTGTTCCTCGATCGCGGTTTCGATCGGGGCTGGCGGACGGCGCTCCGGCGGCGTGCCACGTGGATTCGTCGCACCGTCCGGCGATGGACGCCACACCTCCTCGTTGGCGCGTTCGAATTCCTCGCGATCGTCGTGTACTTTTACGCGCCACGTCGGACCGACGCGCCGGGGTTCGACGACCTCCTCACCGATCCCACGACGCTCCCGGCGGTGGTGGGCGAGGCGACGCTCGGCTCGTGGAACGCCTTCTACTCGCTATGGGTCAAGGGGGGCCACCAAGACCACTCCTATCTGCCCTACCTCGCGGACTACCTCGAAACCCTTTCCACGGGGTCAGGGGCGCTGATCGTGCTTGCGGTGGTCGGCTTCCTCGCGGATCGGTACGCCGGCGACCGGCCGCGTGATCTCGTCGCGTTCTGTTTCTACTGGGGCGCGGTCAGCGTTCTCGGTTACCCCATCGTGACCGACATCATGGCTCCGTGGGCGACGATCCACGCGATCGTTCCGCTTGCGGTGCCGGCGGCAGTCGGCGTCGGTGTCCTCTTCGCGCGCGGTCGCGCGGCGCTCGCCGATGACAACCGGGCCGCTGTCGCTGCGGTGGCGATCGCCCTCCTCCTCGTCGTCGCACAGATCGGGATCGTTGCGACCAACGACGTCTACCTCGATTCGCAGTCCGACGGGAACGAACTCGTCCAGTACGCCCAGCCCGCTGACGACTTCCACCCCGCGATCGACGACATGGCTGCCGTGAGCGCGACCAACGAGGGGACCGACGTGTTGGTGTACGGTGAGTTCCTCGTCGCCGAGCGATCGGGCGCGAGGGAGCCGGGCTGCACCAAGTGGTTCAACCTCCTCCCGATCCCGTGGTACACCGAGAGCACCGACGCGACCGTCTCGTGTGCGCGAAACGTCTCGGCGTTCGAACGGCAGACGGCGGGGAACCCACCACCGATCGTGATCGGGCTGACCACCGATCGAGCGTTCCTCGCGGACCGCCTCGACGGGTACGACGCCCGGAGCTACGTGCTGCGGACGCGGGATACCGGGAAAACCAACACGACCTTCTTCGTGGACACGAGCCGGCTGCCGGCGAACGCGACTGGCGGAACCGAAGGGAATCCTTAACCCCACGAGTCGAAAACCGAGCCACCATGCAACCGACTGCACCAGGCCCGACGCTGGGGGTGGTCGGCGGCGGCCAGCTCGGCCGGATGCTCGGTGAGGCCGCCGCGCCGCTCGGGGTCGACGTCGTCGTGAGCGATCCGACGCCCGACCCGCCGGCCGCACCCGTCGTCCGCGACACACTCCACGGCGATTTCGACGATCCGGATGCCGTTGCCGCACTCGCAGAGCGCGCCGACGTCCTGACCTACGAGATCGAACTCGCCGATCCTGACCTGCTCGAACGAGTGAGCGAGGAGTTCGGCACACCTGTGCATCCCGCTCCCGACACGCTCCGGACGATCCAAGACAAACTCGTCCAGAAGCGTCGATTGGAAGATGCCGGCGTTCCCGTCCCGCCGTTCCGGGCGGTCGAGAACGTTGCCGAGCTTCACGACGCGCTCGACGACCTCGGCTATCCCGCGATGTTGAAGGCACGCCGCGGCGGCTACGACGGCCGCGGGAACGTCCCGATCGAATCGCCGGGCGGCGTCGAAACCGCGTTCGAGGCGATCGACGGCGACGCGATGGTCGAGGCCTTCGTTCCCTTCGATCGGGAGCTTTCGGTCATCGGCGTTCGCGGTGCGGACGACCGACGGGCGTTCACGCCCGGCGAGAACGTCCACGAAGAGGAGATCTTGCGCGAGACGATCGTCCCGGCGCGCGTTTCCGACGACGTCCGCGAGCGCGCGAAAGCGATCGCGCGGGACGTGCTCGACCTGATGGATGGCCGGGGCGTGTTCGGGATCGAATTATTTGAATCGAATGGCGAGATCTCGGTCAACGAGATCGCCCCACGGCCGCACAACTCCGGCCACTGGACCATCGAGGGTGCGCTGACCTCCCAGTTCGAACAGCACGTCCGCGCGGTGCTCGGCTGGCCGCTCGGCGCGACCGATCGCCGTGGCCGGACAGTGATGACCAATCTCCTCGGTGATGTCGAGGAACCGGAGCCTGCCGAACTCGTGGGTATCGACGACGTGCTCGCCGAACCGGGCGCGAACCTTCACTGGTACGGCAAACACGAGGCGCGGCCGCTCCGGAAGCTCGGCCACGTCACGCTCTCTGGTGGAGAGGAGACCGACACGAACGACCTGCTCGCACGCGCCCGCGAACTCCGCGACGGCTGTACCTTCGATCCATGACTGAGACACCGGAGACGACCGCAACCGAGACGACTGCCGCCACCGAACTCGACGATCTCGTCGCTTCGCTTGAACGCGAGGCCGACCGTGACCGTCCCGCCGAGACCACCCCGGACGTAGGGATCGTGATGGGGTCGGACTCGGATCTCGACACGATGTACGGCGCGTACGAGGCGCTCTTCGAGCTCGGCTTCGCCGAAGTCACGGATGTCGACGACCCGCCCGAAAACCGATTCACGTTCGAGAGCTACGTGGTCTCGGCCCACCGGACACCCGGACTGATGTACACCTACGCCGAGACCGCCCGCGACCGGGGGCTTGACGTCATCATCGCGGGCGCAGGCGGGAAGTCGGCCGATCTCCCGAACATGGTCGCCTCGATCGCGTACCCGATTCCGGTGATCGGTGTCCCGGTCCAAGAGAAGTCGGTCGACTCGGTCATCGGGATGCCGACCGGCGCGCCGATCGTCGCGGTCGACGCGGGCAAGTCGTTCAACGCCGGACTGTCGGCGGTCCAGACCCTCGCGCGCGAGCACGACGAACTGGAAGACCGACTGATCGACTACCACGAGGACCTCACGGCCGACGTCGCGCGCGTCTCGCGTGATCTCCACGATCGAGGTGTCGAGGCGTTTCGGGAGGACGAATGAGCCGAGTCGATGGGTTGGGCCGTGGAGCGCCAGCGTCCGGTACCGGACTACCGGGTGGGAAGAATCAACCCTTATGTGAGTGCGCTCCAAAGCCCGAACACGAGCCAGAAATCACATGAATCCGTGGATAGCTATCGGCGCGCTGGCGGTCGTCGGGGTCGCCGTCCCGCTGACGATGATCGTCGTATCGAGCCTGCTGCGACCCAGCGTGCCCGAGCAGGGGAAATCCGCCGTGTACGAGAGCGGCGAGGTTCCGACGGGCAACACCCGCATCCGGTTCAACATCCAGTACTACATGGTCGCGCTGCTGTTCGTGATCTTCGACATCGAGACCGTCCTGATCTTCCCGTGGACGGTCATCTACCGCGACGCCGTCGCGAACCCGGAGATCGGGTTGGTGCCGGCGCTCGTCCCCATGCTGGTGTTCATCGGTATCCTCGTCGTCGGCCTCGCGTGGGCGTGGCGTAACGGCGCGGTACAGTGGATTCGGAACGAACAGTCGAGCGGCACCCGAGCACGATAATGAGCAGCGACACACTCACGAACGCGGAGGCGGACGCACAGACCACCCAGGAGTCCCGGATGGGTGAGGGCGCTGACAACCGATTCAACTCCAAACTCCGGGAGGCGTTCGGCTCCTCGCCGTTCGTCCTCACGAAGTTCGATTCGTTCATGAACTGGGTCCGGAGCTCCTCGATGTTCATGCTCCAGTTCGGGATCGCGTGCTGTAGCATCGAGATGATGCACACCTACGCGGTGAAACACGACCTCGACCGCTTCGGTGCGGGCGTGCCGCGCGCCTCGCCCCGGCAGGCCGACGTGATCATCGTTCCCGGAACGATCGTCTCGAAGTTCGGCCCGCGGATGAAGCGGGTGTACGACCAGATGCCCGAGCCGAAGTTCGTGGTCTCGATGGGGTCGTGTACCATCTCTGGAGGTCCGTTCCAGCAGGGATACAACGTCGTGAAGGGCGCAGAAGAGATCATCCCGGTCGACATCCACGTTCCGGGGTGTCCACCCCGGCCCGAGGCGCTGGTCTACGGCGTCGCCAAGCTCCAGGAGCGTATCGGCGAGGGCGAGACTGCCCCCGTGACCGTGAAACCCTACGAGCTCGAAGAGTTCGGCGACCTCGAACGCGACGAGCTGGTCACCAAGCTCGCCGACGACATCGACGAGGACACGCTCGTGATGCGGTACAACTGGAACGATTCGCCATGAGCCTTGAACGACCACGCGACAGGACCCAAGCGGTTGGCGTCACCGACGACGGCCTCGACTACGACGCGCTTGCCGACCTGCTCGGTGACACCGTCATCGACCGAGAGACCCACCGCAACGCCGAGGCGTTCGTGGTGCGCCCGGACGAGGTTCAGGACGCGCTGTTCGCGCTGCGCGACGAGGCGGGGTTCGACCACTGTTCGAACGTCACCGCCCAGGAGTACGAGGACCGCTTCGAGTCGATCTACCACCTGAAGAAGTACGAAGACCCCACTCAGGAGGTCTCGGTCGTCGTGCCGACCTCCCGGGAGAACCCCGTGAGCCAGAGCGCGGAACCGGTCTACCGGACGGCGGACTGGCACGAGCGCGAGGCGTACGACCTCGTGGGAATCGAGTACGACGACCACCCTGACCTCCGGCGGATCTTGCTGCCCGAGACGTGGCAGGGCCACCCGATGGGGCTCGACTACAATCAGGAAAAGCCCCAGGTCGTCACCCTCGAATCACACGCCAACCCGATCGCCGACGACCACAGGGAGGACGGTTCGGACACGATGTTCCTCAACATCGGGCCCCACCACCCTGCGACCCACGGCGTGCTCCACGTCGAGACGGTGCTCTCCGGCGAGCAGGTCGTCCACGTCGATCCCGACATCGGCTACCTCCACCGGTGTGAGGAGCAGATGGCCCAGAACGGGAAATACCGCCACGAAATCATGCCCTACCCCGATCGGTGGGACTACGTCTCGGCGGGTATCCTGAACGAGTGGGCGTACGCCCGGACTGCCGAGGACCTCGCGGGCCTCGACGTCCCTGAATACGCTCAGGTCATCCGGACGATGTCGGCGGAGTTCTGCCGGATCGCGGCTCATATGCTCGCGCTCGGTACGTTCGCGCTCGATGTCTACGGCGAGTTCACCGCGACGTTCATGTACACGTTCCGGGACCGCGAGGTCGTCGAGGACATTCTCGAAGACCTCACGGGCCAGCGCCTGATGTTCAACTACATGCGGCTCGGTGGGGTGGCGTGGGATCTGCCCGAACCGCGCGAGGACTTCTTCGAGAAGATCCGGGACTTCCTCGACGGCCTCCCCGAGAAGCTCGACGAGTACCACGACCTGATCACCTCGAACGAGATCTTCCAGCTCCGGTGTGTCGACACGGGCGTGCTCGACGCCGAAACCGCCAAACAGTACGGAACGACGGGACCGGTCGCCCGCGCCTCNGGTGTGTCGACACGGGCGTGCTCGACGCCGAAACCGCCAAACAGTACGGAACGACGGGACCGGTCGCCCGCGCCTCGGGCGTCGACTACGACCTCCGACGCGACGATCCCTACGGCTACTACGACGAGCTCGACTGGGACGTCGTGACTGCCGAGGAGGGCGACAACTACGCTCGCGTGCTCTGTCGGATGCAGGAGGTCGAGCAGTCCGCACGGATCATCGAGCAGTGTGTCGACCTGCTCGAAGACTGGCCCGAGGACGATCGCGAGATCCAGTCGAACGTTCCCCGGACCCTTCGGCCGGACGAGGATGCCGAAATCTACCGGGCGGTCGAGGGCGCGAAGGGCGAGCTCGGGATCTACATCCGGAGCGATGGCACCGACAAGCCCGCGCGGTTCAAGATCCGAAGCCCGTGTTTCTCGAATCTTCAGGTCCTCCCCGAGATGGCCGAGGGCGAGTACATCCCCGACCTGATCGCCTCCCTCGCGAGTCTCGACATCGTGCTCGGTGAGGTCGATAGATGAGCCCGAGTGAGGTCCTGTTTCAGGCGGCGAACGCCTCGAACGCCACCAACGCAACGAACGGCACCGCTGGGGCGAACGCGACGAACGCGACCGGCGCAGCCAACGCCACGAACGCCTCTGCGGGCGGCGCGGTCGGGGGTGGATCGACGTTTCCGGAGACGCTGAGCCAGCTCCTCGGATTCGGTGCGAACCCCGATCCGGGGCTCCAGTTCGTCTTCGGGTTGATCGGCGCGTCGTTGATCGCGGTGATCTTCCTCACGTTCGCGGCGGTCGGAGGGATCTGGGGCAAGCGAAAGATCACGGCGGCCTTTACCGACCGGATCGCGGTCAACCGGGTCGGCCCGTTCGGCCTGCTGATCATCGTGGCCGACGCCGTCCGGCTCCTCTCGAAGGAGGTCATCATCCCCGACAGCGCCGATCGGCCAGCGTTCGACATCGCACCGTTCCTCGTGCCGTTCTCGGCGCTGCTTGGCTTCGCGGTGATCCCGCTGGGAACCGGCCTCCAGCTCGCCGACCCCGAGACCGGGTTCGTGTTCGTGTTCGCCGCGTCGTCGATCGCGTCGCTCGGCCTGTTGATGTCGGGCTACGCATCGAACAACAAGTACTCGTTCCTCGGCGGGCTGCGCGCGCTCGCCCAGAACATCGCCTACGAGATCCCGCTCATCGTGACTGCGGCCTCGGTCGTCGTCTTTGCCGGAACGCTCCGAATGAGTGAGATCGTCGCGATGCAGAGCGAGGCGCTCATCACGATCGCTGGCGTCTCGATCCCATCGTGGTTCGCGTTCGTCAACCCGTTCGCGTTCGTGCTGTTCCTGATCGCGAACCTCGCGGAGGTCGGACGGAACCCGTTCGACACGCCCGAAGCGCCCGGCGAACTCGTCGCAGGGTACATGACCGAGTACTCCGGTGCGTACTTCGTGCTGCTCTACCTCGGTGAGTTCCTCCACATCTTCCTTGGCGGCGCGATCATCGCGACGCTCTTCTTGGGCGGTCCGGCCGGGCCGGTGCTCCCGGGAATCGTCTGGATGCTGCTCAAGATCCTCGCGGTCTACCTGTTCACCCAGTGGGCGCGGTCGGCGATCCCACGGGTCCGGATCGATCAGCTCATCGAGATCGGCTGGAAGGGGCTGCTCGTGATGAGTTTCGCCAACCTCGTGCTCACGGCGATCATCGTGGGCTTCATCGCCTGATCGCTCTCACAACCATCCACCACACACCCACCAACCCATGATCGGAATCCTCAAATCGATGGCAACGACGATGAAACACGCGCTCGACGGCTCGACCTTTACTGTCGAGTACCCCGATGTCGCACCCGAGGTCAGCCCCCGTTTCCGGGGCGTCCACAAGTTCAGCCAGGAGCGCTGCATCTGGTGTCGCCAGTGTGAGAACGTCTGTCCGAACGACACGATCCAGATCGTGATGGACGAACAACGGAATGGCGAGCAGTACAACCTCCACATCGGCCAGTGCATCTACTGCCGGCTGTGTGAGGAGGTTTGCCCTGTGGACGCCATCCTCCTGACCCAGAACTTCGAGTTCACTGGCGACACCAAGGACGACCTCGCGTACAACAAAGAACAGCTGAAGAACGTCCCGTGGTACAAGGACATCGACCCGCTTGAGTCCAGAGAGCCCGATCGCGGTGCGTGGATCGGGGAGGGCGAAGGCGAAGTCGACTATCAGTAAACGTACGGCGAGCGTAGCGAGCCGTTTCACCGCCCGAGCGTAGCGAGGGCGCTTTTTCATCCACGTTTTTGTCGTGAGTGGTTTCGAAGCGAGCGAATGCGAGCGAGAAATCCCGAACGAGAAAAAGGTGGGGTCGCGAGGACATCGACCCGCTTGAGTCCAGAGAGCCCGATCGCGGTGCGTGGATCGGGGAAGGCGAAGGCGAAGTCGACTATCAGTAACTTCTCGGATTTTCACTCGCTAGTCGACGGGTAACGACCCGAGAACCCTCGTCTCGGTCTTTCGGTCTTCTGGTCGATCGACCGAGCACCGCTGGCGAGTCTTCGACAGCCAGGGCGGCGATTCAGTCGAACGATCGATTCGGTCAGTCGACGAAACCGACCGCAATTCTGGCATAGTTTTTTGGTGCAAATGGACGATCGACCTGTATGGATCACAGAGCAGATGGACGGGCGAACACCAGCGGCGGACGCTCACGGCGAGGGTTCATGAGCGATGCGGCGCTCGCGGGTGCTGGAGCACTCGCGCTTTCGGCCACCAGCGGCGTGGCAGCGGGCAATGACGGCAGCAGCGACGCCGATTCGTCGCCGAGCGACGTGGAGGTGTTGAACTACGCGCTGGCGCTGGAACACCTCGAAGCGGCGTACTACAACGACTTCCTCGCGGAGTACACCGAAAGCGAGGTCGAGCGCTCGGCGGTGGCGGAGTACTTCGCGCGGCCGACGCTTCAATACTCGACGTACCAGCAGATTCAGGACGTGCGGGACCACGAGGAGGCTCACGTCGAGGCGCTGACTGGGACGATCGAGGACCTTGGAGGAACGCCGGTCGAACCTGCCGACTACGAGTTCTCGTACGATTCCATCGCGGAGTTCGTGGCGATCGCCGATCGGCTCGAAGCCGTCGGGGTGTCGGCGTACGCGGGCGCAGCACCGCTGATCGACAGCGNTTCCATCGCGGAGTTCGTGGCGATCGCCGATCGGCTCGAAGCCGTCGGGGTGTCGGCGTACGCGGGCGCAGCACCGCTGATCGACAGCGAGGAGGTGCTGAAGGCTGCCCTCAGCATCCACTCGGTGGAGGCCGAACACCAGACGTACTTCCAGCTGCTCCACCTCCAGCGCCCCTCGCCCGACGCGTTCAACGAGGCGCGCTCGATGGAGCAGGTGCTCCCGATCGCGAAGCAGTTCGTCGCCGGCGCTGACGGNCCTCCAGCGCCCCTCGCCCGACGCGTTCAACGAGGCGCGCTCGATGGAGCAGGTGCTCCCGATCGCGAAGCAGTTCGTCGCCGGCGCTGACGGTGGAGATGCTGTCGGCAACGGGCTCGTGACCGCCGAAAGCGACGAGAGCGTTCCGGCGACCGTCGAGCGGATCAAAGGGCGAATCAGGGAGAACGGGCTGACCCTCGTGACGACCCTCGACCACGCCGTGAACGCCGCTTCGGTCGGGATGGAGCTTCGACCGACGACGCTGCTGGTCTTCGGCAACCCGAACGCCGGCACGCCGCTGATGCAGGCGAGTCAAACCACCGCTATCGATCTGCCTCAGAAGATGCTGGTCTACGAGGACGAAGACCGTAGGACGAACGTGGTCTACAACAGTCCGGCGTATCTCGCGGCACGACACGACATCACCGGCCAGGACGAACGCCTCGACACGATCGACAGCGTGCTCGAAGCGCTCGCCGGTGGTGACGTGAACCGATCGAAGGCGGACCCGAGCGCACTCCTCGACGGCGGCAACGGGGTCGTGACCGCTGCGGGCGGCGAGAGCGTGGATGCGACCGCCGATCGCATCCAGAGCACACTCCAATCGGCCGACGGAATCTCGATCGTGGCGACCGTCGACCACGCCGCGAACGCTGACTCGGTCGGGATGGAGCTCCGGCCGACCACGGCCGTCCTGTTCGGCAATCCGAAACTCGGCACGCCGCTGATGCAGGCGAGCCAAACGGCGGGGATCGACCTGCCACAGAAGCTGCTCGTCTACGAGGACGACAGCGGGGCGGTCAGGGTGGGATACAACGATCCGCAGTACGTCGCCGAGCGTCATGGAATCACCGGCCAGAACGAGCGCCTGGCGACGATCGAGAACGCGCTCCGATCGATCGCTATTGGACAGTAGCGCCAGCGGCTCCGTCGATCGAAGGGCGAGCGAAACGATCGCGGATGGCGGAACCGGTGTCGGCGCGACGCCGCCGCTGCCAACGCGGGCGAGCGCTCGCGCGGGTCTCGAAACCTTCAAACACCATCCCACACGAGTGAAGCCAATGGCAGCCTTACCGTACGAGGCGATTGCGTTCGCGCTGTTCGCACTCGTCACCGTGGCGAGCAGTCTCGGGGTGGTCCTCGTGGAGGACGTGTGGCACTCCGCGCTGCTGCTCGGGGTGTCGCTGTTGAGCGTCGCCGTCCACTACGTGATGCTCAACGCGGAGTTCCTCGCGGCGATGCAGATCCTCGTCTACGTCGGCGGGGTGCTCATCCTGATCACCTTCGCCGTGATGCTCACCCGAACCGATGATCCGAAGGAGGCGGTCTCGTGACGACTCGCCCCGAACTGAAGACCGATGGGAACTTTCTGCCCGGGCTGATCGCGGTCGCGCTGTTCGGCGTGCTCGCGGCTGTCTTTCTGACGGCCTCGTTCCCGGACCCGGCCGGCTTCGCCGGCGACGGGTCGATCACCGCCTCGATCGGCTACGCGATGTTCAACCTCCCCGGCGGCGTCCACCCGAGCGAGGGCTTTCTCGTCGCGTTCATCGTCATCGCGGTCGTCCTCGACGCCGCACTCGATGCGTCGGTGATGCTCGCGAAGACCGAGGAAGACGGCCGGATCGGCGGCGCGCTCCGATTCGGATCGAACGGCACCGACGACGCCCGAGCTGACGACAGTTCCGCCCGCACCGACGGCGGTCGTGATCGGACCCGCAGCGAGGAGGGACGCTGATGGTCCCCGCTCAGTACTATCTCGTGCTCTCGGCCGCGATGTTCTGCATCGGGCTGTTCGGCATCTTGACGCGGCGGAACGCGTTGGTGTTCCTGATGAGCGTCGAGATCATGCTCACCGCCGGCAACATCAACTTCGTCGCGTTCTCGCTTCAGTACGGGAACCTCACCGGACAGGTGTTCAGCCTGTTCACGATCGCGCTCGCCGCGGCGGAAGTCGCGGTCGGTATCGGTATCATCCTCGTCCTCTACCGCAACTTCCGCGGCGTGGACGTAACGAAAGCGACGACTATGAGGTGGTAAGATGGTGGCATTCGACTACGCACCCGCGATTGCACTCCTGCCCTTTGCATCGTTCGTGATTGCACTCTTTGGCGGCCGATTCCTGCCGAAGAAGGGCGCGTTCGCGGGTATTCTCGCGACGGCCGGCTCGCTCGTGCTCTCGATCTGGATGGCGCTCACTGTCGCCGGCGGCAACACGTACAACCAGGAACTATACACGTTCGTCGCCGCCGGGGAGATCGAACTCCATCTCGGGGTGCTGATCGATCCGCTCGCGGCGCTCATGCTGATCATCGTCTCGCTGGTCGCCCTCCTCGTTCACGTGTTCAGTCTCGGCTACATGAACGACGAGGGCGAGCCGGGACTGCCCCGGTACTACGCCGGGCTCGGCCTCTTCACGGCGAGCATGCTCGGGTTCGTGATCGCCGACAACCTGTTCATGGCGTTCATGTTCTTCGAGATGGTCGGTCTGTGCTCGTGGCTGCTGATCGGTCACTGGTACCGCGACGACGCCCCGCCGAGCGCGGCGAAGAAGGCGTTTCTGGTGACTCGCTTCGGGGACTACTTCTTCCTCGTCGGCGTCGTCGGGATCCTCGCGACGTTCAGTACCGCGAACTTCGCCGGTGAGGAGAGCTTCCCTGGGCTGGCCGAGGCGGTACTCGGCGGGGGGAGTGCGGGCGCGGTCTCGACCTTCGGGTTCGCCCCCGAAACGTGGTTCACGATCCTTGGTCTCCTCGTCCTCGGTGGCGTGATCGGGAAGTCGGCGCAGTTCCCGCTCCACACCTGGCTCCCCGACGCGATGGAGGGCCCGACGCCTGTTTCGGCACTGATCCACGCCGCGACGATGGTCGCCGCCGGTGTGTATCTCGTCGCCCGGATGTACGGCTTCTACGCCCTGCTGCCCACCGTGCTCGCGATCATCGCGTTCATCGGCGGGTTCACCGCCCTCTTTGCGGCGACGATGGCGGTCGTCAAGCGTGAGATCAAGCAGGTGCTCGCGTACTCGACCATCTCACAGTACGGGTACATGATGCTCGCACTCGGTGCCGGTGGGTACGTCGCCGCGACCTTCCACCTGATGACCCACGCCTTCTTCAAGGCGCTGCTGTTCCTCGGTGCCGGCTCGGTCATCATCGCGATGCACCACAACGAGAACATGTGGAAGATGGGTGGGCTGAAGGATCGGATGCCCGTGACGTACTACACCTTCCTCGCGGGCTCGCTCGCGCTCGCCGGAATCTTCCCGTTCGCGGGCTTCTGGTCGAAAGACGAGGTGCTCTACGAGGCGCTGATCCACGGGCTCGGATCGAGCCCGCTCTTGCTCGGTGCGTACGCCATGGGGCTGCTCGCGGTGCCGATCACCGCCTTCTACACCTTCCGGATGGTGCTGCTCACCTTCCACGGCGAACCACGCAGTGAGACGGCTAGAAATCCACACGGAGTCGGCTGGAACGTCAAAGCTCCCCTCGTCGTGCTCGGGGTGCTGGCGGTCGTCGCCGGCTTCATCAACATGCTGCCAGTACAGAAAGTTCTCGGGATCGAGGGGATCGACTTCCTCCACCAGTGGCTCGACGGCGGGTTCGAGGGGCTGACTGCCCACCACTACGGTGACCTCACTGGCTACACGAGCGGCTACATCGGCAGCGAGTCCATAACTGTGCTGCTCGGCGTGGTCGTCTCGCTCGGGCTGGCGCTCGCCGGCGCGGGTCTGGCCTACACCCTCTACCGCGGCCCCGATCCCGACCACCACACCGATCGACTCGGTAACGCGAAGACGGTTCTCATGAGCAACTACTACCAAGACGAGTATCAGGTCTGGCTGGCCGACGCGACCGCGCGGGTCGCCCGCGCGGCCGACACGTTCGACCAGGGTATCATCGACGGCACCGTCAACGGCGTGTCGAGCGTGAGCCTGTTTTCGGGCAGCCGGATCAAACGGATTCAAACTGGGATCGTGACGAACTACGCTGCGCTTCTCTCGCTCGGGCTGGTCGCGCTGCTGGTGATCTTCGGCCTGATCGGGGGGTGGTTCTGAATGCTGATCGAGATCCTGCTCGCGCTCTGTCTGCTCGGCGCGCTGGTCGTGTTCGTCCTCCCGGACGACTACGCACCTGTCGGCGCGCTGGTCGCGAGCCTCTTCCCACTGGTGACGAGTTTCCTGATGTGGTTCGGGTTCGACGGCTCGGGCAACGCCTTCCTCGAAGGTGGCACGCTGGCGTACGAGACGATGGCCCAGTGGATTTCGGTGGGTCCGTACGCGATCAACTGGCACGTCGGTGTCGACGGGATCAGCATGCCGCTCGTCGTCATGACGACCGTGCTGACGACGCTCGCGATCCTGACGGCGTGGACGCCGATCGACGAGCGCCGTTCGCAGTTCTACGGCCTCGTTCTGTTCCTCGAAACCGGCCTGCTCGGCGTGTTCGTCGCGCTCGACTTCTTTGCGTGGCTCGTCTTCTGGGAGATCGTGCTGATCCCGATGTACATGCTGATCGGGGTCTGGGGCGGCCCTCGCCGGAAGTACGCCGCGATCAAGTTCTTCGTCTACACCAACGTCGCGACGCTCGTGATGTTCCTCGGCTTCGCCGCGCTGGTGTTCGGGCTCGGCGATGCGGTCACGAGCCTCGACATGCCCGCGATCGCCCAGGCGCTCCGGGCTGGCGAGCTCGGCTCGCTCGGCGGCGTCGGACCGGACACGCTCAAACTGATCGCGTTCGTCGCGATGTTCGCCGGCTTCGCGGTCAAAGTGCCGATCGTGCCGGTCCACACGTGGCTGCCCGACGCTCACGTCGAGGCCCCGACGCCTGCATCGGTGTTGCTGGCGGGCGTCCTCCTGAAGATGGGGACCTATGCGCTGCTCCGATTCAACTTCACGATGCTGCCCGATACGGCCTCACAGCTCGCGCCCTACATCGCGATCCTCGCGGTGGTGAGCGTGATCTACGGCGCGATGCTCGCACTCGCCCAGCAGGACCTCAAACGGATCGTGGCGTACTCGTCGATCTCGTCGATGGGGTTCGTCATTCTAGGTCTCGTGGCGTACACCGAGTTCGGTCTGGGCGGGGCGACCTTCCAGATGCTCTCGCACGGCCTGATCTCCGGGCTGCTGTTCGCGTGTGTCGGCGTGATCTACAACACGACCCACAGCCGGATGGTGGGCGACATGGCGGGGCTCGCCGACCGGATGCCGGTCACCACCGCCATGTTCGTCGCGGGCTGTTTCGCCTACATGGGGCTGCCGTTCATGGCGGGCTTCATGGGCGAGTACTTCATCTTCCAGGGCTCGTTCGCCGCCGACTTCGCGGGCTCGATGGTGTTCACCGCGATCGCGATGTTCGGCATCGTGATCGTGGCGGGCTACCTGCTGTACGCGATGCAGCGCACGCTGTTCGGTGAGTTCCGACTCGACACCGACTACACGATCGGCCGGGCTGCCTTCCACGACGTGGTGCCCCTCGCGGTGCTCGTGATCTGTATCATCGGACTCGGCACCGCGCCCGACGTGTTCTTCGGGATGATCCAGGACGCGGTCGGTCCACTGCTGGGGGGTGGTGCCTGAATGGCACCCCTGACCGCGCTCGCGCCGACGCTGCTGCTCGCTCTGACCGCGCTCGCGCTGTTCGTCATCGACAGTATCGCCCCGCACTCGAAGAACCGTACGCTGTTCTCGGGAACCGCGACGGTCGGCTCGCTGGCCGCGCTCGTCGCCGCCGGCGCGCTGCTGGTCACCGGGACGGGAACCAACGGTGGCGTCCAGTTCTACGGCGGTCAACTCGTCGTCGACGGGATGAGTCTCTTCTTCACGATCATCTTCACGAGCGTCGCGACGCTCGTGACGGTCGCGAGCTACGACTATCTCGCGGGCGAGACCGAGCAGGCTGATTACTACACGCTCGTGATGCTCGCCGCGACCGGGATGACGCTGCTCGCCTCCGCGGGGAGCCTCGCGGTCGCGTTCGTGAGCCTCGAACTCGTCTCGCTGCCGACGTACGCTCTCGTTGCCTTCCTGAAGGACAACCGTGGCAGCGTCGAAGCAGGACTGAAGTACTTCCTGATCGGCGCGCTCTCGTCGGCGATCTTCGCCTACGGGATCAGCCTCGTCTACGCCGCCACGGGAAGTCTGCTGTTCAGCGACGTCGCCGAGGCTGCTGCTGAAACCGATCTCACGGGCGTGCTCGGGATCGGCGTGCTGATGGTGCTCGGCGGGTTCGCGTTCAAGACCGCGAGCGTCCCGTTCCACTTCTGGGCACCGGAAGCGTACGAGGGTGCGCCGGCTCCGGTTTCGGCGTTCCTCTCCTCGGCCTCGAAGGCCGCCGGGTTCGTGGTGGCGTTCCGGGTCTTCACGGTGGCGTTCGGGCTCGACATCACCTCCAGTGTGGACTGGGTGCTCGCCTTCCAGATCCTCGCCGTCGTGACGATGACGCTCGGCAACTTCGCGGCCGCGACCCAGGACAACGTGAAGCGGATGTTGGCGTACTCGTCGATCGGTCAGGCGGGCTACGTCCTGATCGGGCTGGCGGCGCTCGGCGGCGGGAACAACCCGTCGGTGCTCGGGATGAGCATGGTCCACCTGTTCGTCTACGGGTTCATGAACACCGGTGCCTTCCTGTTCGTCGCGCTGGTCGAACACTGGGGCTCCGTGGGCAGGACGTTCGAGGACTACAACGGCCTCGGGCGTGAAGCACCGATCGCGTGCGTCGCGATGACGGTGTTCATGTTCAGCCTCGCGGGAATCCCGCTCGGCGGTGGGTTCCTCTCGAAGTACCTGCTGTTCTACGAAGCGGTCGGTGCGGGATTCTGGTGGCTCGCCGCCGTCGGCGTCGTCAACAGCGTGCTGTCGCTGTACTACTACAGCCGGGTCGTGAAGGCGATGTGGCTCAACGATCCGTCCAGCGATCTTTCCCTCGGTAGCTATCCGATCGGGCTGTACACCGCGGTGGTCGCCGCCGGTCTGGTGACGGTGCTCCTGATCCCTGCGTTCGGGCTCGTCACCGATCCGGCCATCGACGCTGCCGCCGCGCTGTTCTCCTGACGTTCTGTCATCGAGTTTTTCAGCGACGGACGAAACGTCATTTTCGCGATTCACTGATTGAGAGTCGTCAGTTCGATAGCGACTGCTATCGATGCTCGTCCGCAGAGCGTGCAGTCGATCCGTATTGGCGATGAGCGCTCGAACAGCCATCCTGAGTGGCGGTGCTGTGCGGTAGCGGTGGCTGTGCGGAAGCTGTGTGGTGGCGATGCAGAAGCTGTGTGGTGGCGGTGCGGAGGCGGAAGGAAGCCACGCGGCCGCGTTTATCGCGGCCGCACGGGGAGGGAGGGGGCTTGAGCGCGTGCCGAGCGTCCGCGAGCGATAGCGAGCGGACGAAACGGGCGAACGGCGCAGCCATGAGCCAGGCTACGCGCCCGGCGCGCGCAATCGCGGTGCTGTGCTGCCTGGTGGTGCTGAAAAATCTCCGAGTTTCGCATGCCAAAAACGCCGCTCTGCGGCGTTTTTGAGCAACATGAAAAGGGCGAGGCGCGCCGCCAAGGCGCGCCGTCGTTCCGCTTCGTCTGCTCGCGGGCCGAAGGCCCGCTCGCATGGTCCGAGGGACCGGAGGTCCCTCGCTACTCCACGACGAGCCTCACGCTCGCTTTGCTCGCGTGAGACGCCGAGGGCTTTCAGGGGAACGTACCGCCCTCTTCGTGGGCGTCGAGGATGCGTCGGATGGCGACGACGTAGGCTGCCATCCGGAACGTCGGCAGATCGCGGTTCTCGAACGTTGCGACGAGCCCGTCGAAGGCGTTCACGATCACCGTTTCGAGCTCGTCGTTGACGCGTTCCTCGGACCAGTAGAACCGCCGGCGGTTCTGGACCCACTCGAAATAGGAGACCGTGACACCGCCGGCGTTGGCGAGCACGTCGGGGAGGACGTAGACGTCACGGTCGGCCAGGACCTCGTCGGCCTCGGGGGTCAGCGGCCCGTTCGCAGCCTCGACGATCACGTCGGCGGCGACGTCTGCCGCAATGTCGGCATCGATGGCGTTTTCGAGCGCTGCGGGAATCAGGAGATCGACGTCGAGGGTGAGAAGCTCTCGGTTCGAGAGTTCCTCGTCGGCGTCGGCGTACTCGGCGACGCTACCGGTCTCGTTTTTGTGGTCCTTGACCGCTGCGGCGTCGAGCCCCTCGTCGTTGTACACTGCACCGCTCGAATCCGAGACCGCGACGACGGTCGCACCGCGCTCGTCGAGGAGGCGGGCGGCGATCGCGCCGGCGTTGCCGTAGCCCTGCACGGCGACCGTCGCGTCCGCGACATCGGTGCCCAGATAGTCGAACGCCTCGCGCGCGGTGAGCATCACCGATCGACCTGTGGCCTCGACGCGGCCCTCGCTGCCGCCCGACGCGATCGCCTTGCCGGTGACGGTGCCCGGTGCAGTCGTGTTTTCGAGGGTCTCGTAGGTGTCCTTGATCCAGTTCATCTCGCGCTGGCCGGTGTTGACGTCGGGTGCGGGGATGTCCCGATCCGGTCCGATCAGCGGTCGGAGCTCGGTCGCGAACGAACGGGTGATGCGTTCGAGCTCCGCTGTGGAGTACTCTTTCGGATCGATAATGATACCGCCCTTCCCACCGCCGTAGGGAATGTCGACCACCGCGCACTTGTACGCCATCCAGCCCGAGAGTGCCTTGACCTCGTCGCGGGAGACGTTCGGGTGATAGCGGATGCCCCCCTTGTAGGGACCGCGGTCGCCGTTGAACTGCGACCGGAAGGCTTTGAACGTCGCCAGCGATCCGTCGTCGTCCTCGATCGAGAGGGTGGTTTCGAGCACGCGCTCGGGGTGTTTGAGCCGTTCGAGCTGATCGTCGGACACGTCGAGGTGGGCTGCGGCGTCGTCGACCTGTTCTTGGAGACTCTCGAACGGGTTCACCTGCTCGGACATGGTCCCATGTCGCCGAGCCGCCTGTTAAGCGTGTCGAGATACATATCGAACGTGCAATATTGATATGTGTAAGGTTGTCAACGATCGGTGGCGTCCGCCCGTTCGATCACCCGTTCGGCCTGGGTGATCAACGGTGCGTCGATCATCTCACCGTCGACCCGGAAGACGCCTCGACCGTCGGCGTCGGCTTCGGCTCGCGCGTCGAGCACGTGCTCGGCCCACTCGACACGCTCCGGATTCGGGGTGTAGGCGTCGTTGATCGGCCCCACCTGCGCTGGATGGATCGCCATCTTGCCGTCGTAGCCGAGGTCGACGGCGAACTCGGTTGCGGTCCGGAGTCCTTCCTCGTTTTCGATATCGGTGAACACCGTATCGATGGCGTCGACGCCGGCCGCGCTCGACGCGAGGACGGCGTGTTCGCGGGCGTAGAGCACTTCCGTCCCTTCGCCAGTTCGGCTCGCGCCGATGTCGGCCGCGAGATCCTCCGCGCCGAAACACACCGCGGTGGTGGGCTCGGCGTCGGCAATCGCCTCGGCGTGGAGGATTCCACGGGCGGTCTCGACTAATGCGAACACGGGGAGATCTCGACCGCGCTCGGTGGCCTCCTCGGCGAGCGCGCGAACGTCCTCGCGCGTTTCGGCTTTCGGTAGCATGAGTGCATCGAGACGGTGCTCGTCGGGTGTGTCGTCGAGGAGGACGTCGAGATCGGCGGTCGGATCGGTGGCACTGACCCGAACACAGACCTCACAGTCGGGATCGAACCCGGACGCCAGCACGTCGGCGACCGCCGCGCGGGCCTCGGATTTCCGGGCGGGTGCGACCGCGTCTTCGAGGTCGAACACCACGACGTCCGCGCCGGTTTCGGGAGCCTTTCGGCACATCTCGGGTCGATCGCCGGGCGAGAACAGCACGCTTCTGCGAGCCATACGGAGGCTGGGGCGGCAGGGGGTTTCAACGATGTGTCCGACGCACCGTCGACGGCGGCGGCGCTGTGGCGGCGGCCCACCGGTGGCTTTTCGGGCCGAGCGTGCGAGCGGATCCGTATGGTCGGACGCTACTACGAGGACTACGACGAAGGCGAAACCATCGAGCACGACAAACGCCGGACGGTGAGCGAGGCCGATAACCAACAGTTCTGTGATATGACGATGAACCAGCAGCCGCTCCACCTCGACACCGAGTTCGCCGGGGAGAGCCAGTTCGGCGAGCGCCTCGTCAACGGGCTCTACACGATGAGTCTCGCGGTCGGCCTCACGATCCCCGACACGAGCGACGGCACCATCGTCGCCAACCTCTCGTACGACGACGTCGAACACCCGGCCCCGGTTTTCCACGGCGACACCATCCGTGCGCATTCGACCGTCGTCGAGAAACGCGAGACCAGCGACGGCGAGCGCGGCGTCGTCACGATGCATGTCGAGGCGTTCAACCAGGACGACGACCTCGTCTGCGAGTTCGATCGAACCACGCTCTCGCTGAAACGCGAACACGTCGAGTGATCGGCCGATTCGACCCGTCGATCGATCTCCCCGGACTCCACTGGACTCCCGGAAACGAGCCACGGGCCAGCAGCGCGGATGGGTGTCACCAAAAGGGATTTATTACGATAGCGTGTGGAAGACAGCAACCTCCAACAGCAGGATGGCAGCGTGATGGAATCTCGACTGCTGGGGATCCGGACACGTCGATCGTCCATCGTCGCTGGGAGGAAAAAATCGAACAATGACACGAACGAACGAACGACACCGAAGTTTGCTTCTCGCCGGCCTGATCGTCGTGGCGGCCGCCGTCGGTACCGTCGGCGCGGTCGGGACGGTCGGCGCACAGGACGCCGGCAACGAGACCGACGAGAACGCGAGCGAGGAGGACTTCTACAGCCCCTCGGCTGACGATCCGCTGAACGCCCGATTCAGGGACTGTTGTGCGAACACCGTCGACTCGACCGACGGCGACGTGCTCAACCTCAACATCGTCTACGGGCCGGCACAGGAGTCCTACGACGTCGAAGTCTCCGCCTCGAACCTCAGCGACGAGCAGGTCGACGCGATCACGTACGGCAACGACACGGACCTCTCGCCCGCTGACCTCGAACGGACCGACATCATCGGCATGGACTTCACTGACGTCCCGGCCGGCGAGTACGAGTTCACCGTGACCGTCGTCGGTGAGGACGCCGAGACCACCGTCCCACTCGAAGTCACCGGCGAGTCGGCGACCGAAGATACGTCGAACCAATCGGCACCCGACGAAACGACGACTGCCGAGGAAACCACGGCAGCGAACGACACGTCGGCCAACGAAACCGAGGCGAGCAACGCGACGACGATGGCCAACGAAACGACGACTGACACCCCGACCAACGGGACGACGACCGACGCGACGACCAACGAGACTGGAAACGAGACCGAGATGGGTGTCGAGAACGGAACGATGACGAACGGGACGAGCGCGAACGTGTCGGTGATGGCGGAGTCAGACTCGGCGAACGCGAGCGCGAACCACACGGTGTCGGCGGTCGTGACGGGCGAGAACGCGACCGGGAACCTGACGGAGGTCACGGTGAACTACGGCGAGGCGAACGTGAGCTTCGGGCTGGTGTTGAACTCGCTGTACTCGGTGAACGTGAGCGGTGAGGACATCACGGCGAACGCGACCGCAGCGACCTATGGGCCGGACGGCCAGAACCTGACGATCGGGTTCGACGAGACGATGGAGGTCAGCGAGGGCGACGAGCTCACGATGACCTACGGCGGCGTGACGAACCCCACCGAGATGGGTAACTACACGGTCGGTGTCGCGGTCAACAACGGCTCGTTCGCGAACACCACCCTCGACGTCGGCGAGGCCAACGAGTCGATGATGACCACCACCGGTGGCACCGAAACCACCGAGAACGGTACCNACACCACCCTCGACGTCGGCGAGGCCAACGAGTCGATGATGACCACCACCGGTGGCACCGAAACCACCGAGAACGGTACCGAGACGAACGAAACGACCGGAACGATGGGGACGACTGAGGCCGAGATGGGGGCCACTGTGAACGAGACACAAGCGACCCAGGGTGAAGCAACGACTGCCGACAACGACGACACCGCTGCTGACGATGAGACCGCTGCGAACGGAACGAACGGCAGCGGTGGCGCGGAGACGACGGCAGCAGGTGGGCCCGGCTTCACGCTGGTCGCCGGTGTGGTGGCGCTGCTCGCGGCCGCACTCGTGGCTGCACGCCGCGACTGATCGTCGACCGATTCGCGATGGGTTTTCCTTGACTTTCCGTTTCTCGTGGCTGTACCGTCGGACGAACGTCCGGCTATCCGATGAATGAACGGCCACCGATACCGGTTGCCGATCGTTCGTCTCGTGGGCTGGTACATAATACCAAAAGGATTTTACGAGGTCGGTGTATCTCAGTCATCGAAGTCACTCATGGGTGGTGGCGGCCTCTATCGCCGGCGATCGTTTCGGGCGATCCGGCTCGGAACGTCCATCGCTTCCATGACACGATAATATACGAAACATGACACGAACGCATGATACACGTCGGAGCCTGTTCCTCGCCGGGCTGGTAGTGCTGGCAGCCGCAGTCGGCACTGTCGCCGCGGTCGGAACGGTCGGCGCACAAGACGCTGGCAACGAGACTGGAAACGAGACGACGATGGCGAACGAGACCATGGCCAACGAAACCATGGCCAACGAAACCATGGCGAACGAGACGATGACGAACGGAACGAGCGAGAACGTCTCGATCATGGCGGAGCCGAACTCGGCGAACGCGAGCGCGAACCACACGGTGTCGGCGGTCGTGACGGGCGAGAACGCGACCGGGAACCTGACGGAGGTCACGGTGAACTACGGCGAGGCGAACGTGAGCTTCGGGCTGGTGTTGAACTCGCTGTACTCGGTGAACGCGAGCGGTGAGGACATCACGGCGAACGCGACCGCAGCGACGTACGGCCCGGACGGCCAGAACCTGACGATCGGGTTCGACGAGACGATGGAGGTCAGCGAGGGCGACGAGCTCACGATGACCTACGGTGGCGTGACGAACCCCACCGAGATGGGTAACTACACGGTCGGTGTCGCGGTCAACAACGGCACGTTCGCGAACACCACCCTCGACGTCGGCGAGGCCAACGAGTCGATGATGACCACCACCGGTGGCACCGAAACCACCGAGAACGGTACCNCGTTCGCGAACACCACCCTCGACGTCGGCGAGGCCAACGAGTCGATGATGACCACCACCGGTGGCACCGAAACCACCGAGAACGGTACCGAGATGACTGAATCCACCGAGGATGGTACCGAAATGACTGAAGCCACTGAGGGTGGAGCTGAAACCACTGAGAGTGGGGCCGAAACCACTGAAAGTGGCGGTGAGAACGAGACCGACGCAAACGCCAGCGGTGGCGAAGAGACGACTAGCGGCAACGGTCCGGGCTTCACACTGGTCGCCGGTGTGGTGGCGCTGCTCGCGGCCGCACTCGTGGCCGCACGCCGCGACTGAACCCGCTCGACGCATCGTTCAACGACTTTTTTGCGGCTTTTCGGGATGGCGTTCGGATGGACTGAGTGCCACGGCGACGGATCTCACCCCACGCCGTAACGAACACGAGCGTAGCGCCGGCTACTGGATCACTGGCATATTGCTGTCTCGGAGTACTGCAGTGTGGTTGGTGTCGAGCCGGTCGGTCTGCTTACACGCCGTCGTGTGCGGTGAAGATCTCGTCGTGGAGCCGATCGGCGACGATATCCAGCAGCGATTCGAGGTTTGCCGTATCGGCACGGTTGTACGACACCAGCGTCGAGAGCGCCTGCTCGTCGCCACGTTCGTACTGGTGCCACAGTCGGACCGCGTCCCGACCCGAGAGCTCCGGCTGATCGCGATCGATCCCGACCGTGCGCTCGATGTTCTTTAGGCCGCCTGTGAGGTCAAGCTGCCGACATGGGTACATGAGATCGATATGTGGACGATCGATGTCGAGATCGAACGACTGTTCCAGGAACGGGACGTCGAAGCGCTTGCCGTTGAACGTCACGAGGAGGCTGGCGTCGGCGAGCTGTTCTTCGACCGCTGTCCGGGTGAGATCCTCTCCGCGAACCAGCGTCGTCGTCTCGCCGGCACGGTGAAAGCTCACGGTCGTCACGTCGCTGTGACGTGCGTCGAGTCCCGTGGTCTCGATGTCGAAAAAACAGGTCGCGTCGCGGAAGTTCTCGTAGAGCCGCCACCGGCTGGCCGAGGGAAACGCTTCGTCGAAGAAGGCCGCGTCGCCCGCGTCGAGGCGGTCACGTGCGGTCGCGATGAACTCGTGGATGCGGCGCTCGGTCGTCGTGCCGACGGTCGAGCCGTCGAACGCGTCCCAGTGGGTGACGCCGTCGTTCCAGAGCCGGCGTTCGGTCGCCTCGCCCACGCCATGGACGGGAATGAAGCTGTTCTCGATGCGCACACTCTTCGATGGAACGGTGTCGACCTAAACGCTTCTCTCGACGCTCGCGAGAAGCCACTTCCCGTCTTCGATGGGTGCGGTTAGAGGACGGTGCCGTGTTTCTTGTCGGGCAGCGATTTCTCGACGTCCTCGTAGAACGCGAAGCGTGCGGCGAGCTCCTCGCGGAGGTCGCTCGGCGGCACGATCTCGTCGATCACCACCTCGTTCGCCATCCGGTGGATGTCGATGTCCTCGCGGTACTCCTCGCGGAGTTCGGCCTCGCGCTCGGCGCGCTCGTCGTCGTCCTCGATGTCGTCGAGCCGGTTGCGGTAGACCGCGTTGATCGCTGCCTCGGGACCCATGATGGCGATCTCGCCCGACGGAAGGCCGAGCGTCGCCTCGGGATCGTAGGCCGGCCCACTCATCGCGTAGATCCCCGCGCCGTAGGCCTTCCGGAGGACGACACACTGCTTCGGGACCGTCGCCGACGACGTGGCGTAGATCATCTTCTTGCCCTGTTCGAGGATGCCGTCCTTCTCGACCTGCGAGCCCGCCATGAACCCCGGCGTGTCACAGAGATACAGTAGCGGAACGTTGTAGGCGTCACAGGTCCAGACGAACTCCGCGGCCTTCTCGGCCGCGTCGGGGAAGATCGCGCCCGCGCGGTGGGCGGGCTGGTTCGCGACCACGCCGACGGGCCGGCCGTCGATCCGACAGAACGCGGTGACGATCTCCGGGCCGTACTGCTCACGGAGTTCGAGCACCGAGCCCTGATCGGCGACGCGATCGATCACGTCGTGGACGTCGTACCCCTTGTTCGGTCGTTCGGGAATCACCGAATCGATCCCGTCGGGCGATCGTGCGGGCGGAGCACTGTCGGAGTGGGGTGGTTTTTCGTCCGAGTTGTCCGGCAGGTAGGTGATGAGTTGGGCGACGAGCTCGCGGGCGTGCTCTTCGTCCTCGGCGACGAGGTCGGCGCTGCCCGACTCTGCGGCGTGGACCTGCGCGCCGCCGAGATCCTCCATGCTGATCTCCTCGCCGGTCACCATCTCGACCATTCGGGGGGAGGCGATCGCCATCGCGGACATCCCCTCGACCATCACCGTGAAATCCGCAAAGACGGGCGTGTAGGCTGCACCGGCGATACAGGGGCCGTAGAGCACACAGATCTGTGGGACGCGCCCCGAGAGCATCGAGTGGTTGTAGTAGTATTTCCCGATCCCCTCGCGGTTGGCGAAGAACCCGGTCTGCTGGTCGATCCGCCCTCCGGAGGAGTCCATCAGATAGAGGACTGGCTTGCCGGTCTTGAGCGCGCGCTGTTGCATCCGGAGGAACTTCTCGACGCCCTTTCCGGCCATCGAGCCCGCCTTGACGGTGAAGTCGTTCGCCATCGCGTGGATGTCCCGGCCCTCGAACTCTGCCGCGCCGGTCAGGAGGCCGTCCCCCGGTAGCCTCGTGTTCGGGTCCGATTCCTCGACTTCGGGACTGTCGGGATGCCAGTCGTCGAAACCCGCGAACCGGCCGTCCTCGAAGCTGAATCCGCCGTCGCCGAACCAGAGGTCGAGCCGGTCGCGGACGAACAGTTTGCCCTGGTCGTCGAGACGCTCCTTGTACTTCTCGGGACCGCCGAGTTCGATGTCCGCGATCTCCTCGCGCAGGCGTTCCTCGCGTTCGGTCGGGCCGTGATCCGACGCCCCACCCGACCCACCAGAGTCGCGTGGTTCGGATGACTCGGACTCGGGTGGCTCAACGTTCGCCGTGGATTCTTCGGCGTCACCGACGTAGACCGTGACGCTCTCGCCGACGTGTTCTGCCAGCGCACTGCCGACGACACGTGCCTCCTCGTCGCTCGCGTCCCCACCGATGCGGATGTCCATGTTCTTCGATGCGCAAGAATTGCGGAAAGGGTTTTCCATGCTGGCCCGCGCCAGGCGGATGCGAAACCGTTGCTACCCGAAACGCCTCACCCCGAGACCGCTTCCGCGAGCGCGACCGTCTCGTCGGTCGTCTCCTCGCTCACGACTGCGTGGGTGATGTCACCTTCCGTCCAGACGACGACTGTCCGTCCTTCGAGCGTGGCCGCGGTGGCGTCGTCGCCGTTCACCGAGACGGCAGTCCCGTTCAGTTCGTCGTAGGGGAGGCTCTCGGCGTCGGTCGTGAGGAGCGTGGCGTTCGACGCCCCGTCGACGTACTGCTGGGCGACGGTCGTCCCGCCGCCGGCGTTGGTGACGGCGGCCCCCTCGAACGCGAACGCGTCGGCATTGAGCGTCGGCAGGTCGCGGTCGGTCGCGTCCTGTGCCGCCTCGAATTCATCATAGGTCGTCGATCCGACCGCGCTATCGCGGGCCGCGGGCGGCGCGAACGTGCTCTCGTCGATACTGACGTTGAACCGCTGGTCGTCGTAGCGCACGACGGTCGCGTTCGTGCCGTCGCTCACGCGCTGTTTGAGTACCCGGTCATCCTCGGTCGCGACCCAGACCGTCCCGGTGGCGTCGACACTCTCGTTTTCGTGCTCGATTTCGACGACGTAGGCCTCGGTCCCGTCGACTGTCTCGGTCCCAGTCTGGGTCGCAGTGAAGTTCGTTTCGGACCAGTTCGCGGGCATCGATCGCTTCGCGTCCGTCCACTCCGTCGTCAGCGACTCGCAGTCGACCGCGGAGACGTTCTCACGGATCGCCGAGACGTTCGCCTGCACCGCCGAGGCGTTCACGTCGTCCGGAAGAGCGGACCGATTCGGCGGCTCTGCCTCGCCCGCCTTGCTCTGGACGGCTTCACAGACCTCGCTTGCGTCCCACGACGACGCGTTCTCGACGTTCCACGCGCGCTGGACGCCGACCGCGGGAGCGGAGACCCACGCGACGCTGTCGTTCGTTCCGGCGGTCATCGTTGTGCCGTTGTACGTCGCGCTCATGCGTGCGCCCTCCTCGGCGAGCGCGTACTCGACGGTTGCCGAGCGTTCGTCGGTCGCGTTCGAGACGGTGACATCGGCGCTGCCGGTCAGGGTTTCCGCGCTCCGATACTGGTCGTGGGCGTTCTCCAGAACCGTCTCCCCGGACGGTCCGTCGGTGGTCGACTGGGCGAACGCCACGCCGCCGACGGCCCCCACCACGAGCACCAGCGCGAGGGCGATGGCGGGCGAGACGCGCCCGCGGTTCCCGCGACTGTCCTCTTGGTCAGCCATTGAAACACGTTGGAACTTGGCGGGTAAATACTCACCGTCGGTTGTCCCGATGGATCGTCGTGAAAGAATCCCGCACCGCCGCGGCGGCGCGAACCCCGACAATCTTCATGGTTCTGAGTCCCGTAGCGACTCCCAGTGAGCCAGCCTGCCTCCACGACGACATCGGCCGAGGACACAGCCGTGGTTCGCCTCGCGGACGTCCGGAAGACCTACGATCTCGGCGGCACCGTCGAGGCGCTCGCCGGCGTCTCGCTGACGCTCGACGAGGGATCGTACACCGCCGTGATGGGACCGAGCGGGTCGGGCAAGAGCACCCTTTTGAATCTCGTGGGTGCGCTCGACACGCCCGACGAGGGCAGTGTCGAGGTCGCGGGCCACGACATCGATACCGATTCCGAGGACGACCGTGCCGCGATCCGTGGGACCGAGATCGGGTTCGTCTTTCAAACCTTTAACCTGATGCCACGATCGAACGCCGTCGAGAACGTCACGCTTCCGCTCGTGTTCGACGACTGGTCGCGCGATCGGCGGCGCGAGCGCGCACAGGAAGTACTGAAACGGGTCGGGCTCGGCGACCGACTCGACCACCGTCCGACCGAGCTTTCGGGGGGACAGCGCCAGCGGGTCGCGATCGCGCGCGCACTCGCGCCCGATCCTTCGGTCGTGCTCGCCGACGAACCCACGGGCAACATCGACACCGAGACCGGCAGCGAGATCATGGCGCTGCTCGGCGAGGTACACGCCCGCGGGAACACCGTCCTGCTCGTGACCCACGAGCGCCGGATCGCCGAGCACGCCGATCGGATCGTCCATATCCGCGACGGCGTGATCGAATCCATCGAGTCACTCGATGGCACCGATGAACGCGATCCCACCGATCGACACGGCAGCGACGGCGTCGATGGTTTCGAGGCCGAGTCCAGCGGGCGCGGCGACGAGTCGGCGCGCGATCGATCCGAGGAACGCGAGTCGGCAGACGGTTCGGCTGGGCGGGGCGAGTGACGATGGATTTCAGGGAAACCCTGCGGATCGCGAGCCGATCCATCCGGTCGCACAAGCTCCGCTCGGTGCTGACCGTGATCGGTGTCGTGATCGGGATCGCGTCGGTGGTCACGTTCGCCACGTTCGGGGCGAGCGTTGAGGCCGACATCGTCGGCGACATCGGGAGCACGTCCGCGAGCAACGTCTACGTTCTGCCGACGCCGGGCGGCGAGGACGATGGCGGCGGTGGCCCCGGCCCGGGGATCGGGGGACTCGCCCAGCCGGTGTTTACGGACAATGACGTCACGCAGTTGCGCGAGATCGACGGCGTCCGCCAGACGCTGCCACGGGGCAACGTCCGGGTGAACTCGCTCAGCTACGCGAACGACACCGTCTCGCGGAATCAGATCACCGCGACCACGCCCGCTTCCTTCCCGGCGGACGCCATCGTCGAGGGCCGGGCGTTCGAATCGGGCGAGCAGGAGGTGGTCGTGAGTGAGGCCGCCACCCAGGCCTTCGAGACGAACCTCTCGGTCGGTGACAGTCTCTCGATCACCCGCGCGAACGGCGAGCAGGCCAGTGTCGCGGTCGTCGGGATCGCAAACCGGACGGCCGGCCAGTTCTCCTTTGCCTCCTTCGGTGGCCAGCCCCGATTTTACGTCCCGATCGAGCCGTTCTACCAGCGGACGGTCGAGAGCCCCTCACTCGGGGTGAACCAGCGCGCTTACCCACAGGTGACGGTCGTCGCGGAGCCGGCACGGATCAACACGGTCAAGAACGACGTTCAAGCATTCCTCGGGGACTCGGACGCCGCGGAGCTGAAGCCCGAGTCGGTCGAGCTGTCGGCTCAGACCAGCGGTGACTTCGTCGAGGACATCCAGGAGATCATCAATCAGGTCACGCGCTTCGTCACGGGGATCGCGGTGATCGCGCTCATCGTGGGGGCGATCGGGATCGCGAACATCATGCTGGTGAGCGTCACCGAACGCACCCGCGAGATCGGGATCATGAAGGCCGTCGGCGCGCGCAACCGCGACGTGATGGGGCTGTTCCTCGCCGAGGCCACAGTTTTGGGCGGGGCCGGAGCGATCGTCGGTCTTCCATTGGGTCTCGCGGTGGCCTACGGCGCGACGGCGTACGCCGAGGTGGCGTTCACACCGGCGTACGTCTGGTTCGCCATCGCGGTCGGCGTCGGCGTGCTGGTCGGCGTCGTCGCCGGCCTCTACCCGGCGTGGCGCGCGGCCCGCGTCGATCCCATCGACGCACTCCGGTATGAATAGAAGCAGATCAATTCACAGTTCCTGTTCCTCGAATTGGGTTCGAATATGATGGTTGGATCACCTCATTTTATGCTGATTTCTGGAGCGGAATACAGCTTTGATTCGATCAGTTCACAGTCTAAATCGTAGCGACGAAGTACCCTTTCTACGAGGTCGGAAAACCAATCTGGCGCAATAGGAGAGATAACAACTCTTTCAATCAACGTGTCCTTGTCGACATCTACATAAAATCCAGATCCTAAGTCTTCATCATCGTCTTCTTCAGAAAAGTACGAAGCTCTGAATTCATTTTCGTGTTCAAAGCTTTCACGTTTGTGATATATTGCTGGCAAATTACCTTGAGGTATCATATCTTCATCGTAGTCAATGTAATCTACTCTGCCAAGCACGAACTCTCGCTGGGATGGTTCCAAGGCTTGGTGTAATCTATCTACGGTCGTTCGAACTGCAACTCCTTCCCGTGCGTCCACATATTGTTCCCAGAGAGCTGCAGACTGGTGTTCGTTGACATTCCAACAATTCACGTAAGCACCTGTCACCGAAATGTTTCGCCAACCACGCGCGTTTTCGAAAATTTCAGAGCGGTTTCGCGCGATACCTCAAAATTATCGACTAAATCCTCTATTTCGGACTCTAAGTTAGCTTCTGGAGTCGTACCTTCGTACGGATCATTGAATTTATTGACGTTATTGAACCATATTTTATCACGCTCTAGAATGGACAGTAACTGTGTAAAATTCAGGTAGCGCCAGATAAACGCATCAGATGATGGCTTTGGTGGGGACCAAACATCATTTTCAGTCTCTCCAATATTCAACACGTACTCAATTATGCCTTTTAATTCCTCATCTTCTAAATCTGTATCAACTATTGGAAAAACCAGACCGTCCGTTGCATCGTAGGCAAATTGTCGTTCCCCTTCCTCTTCATGAATCTCTATCTTTGACATTGCTTGTGGTTATCGTTTGCAACATTGTATATGTGCGGCTTTTCATTGAATCAAGAGACTGCCGAATTATTGAAGTGTCGGTATAGCAGTATTTCCCTCAATATAGTCTCGTGGCGATCAATCCACCTCAGTGACTATTTCTCTTTCGTCCTGCTGGAGTCGCTTTCGAACCGCACGGACGCCGGTCACGAGAACGGCGACGGCACCGATGACTGCAGTACCGATCGCCAGCACCCACGGCCCTCGTGGTTCCCACGCATCATCGTCATCGGCATCCGAACGATCGGCCATCTCACTCGTCGCCGCCGATCGCCGCCTCCAGGCGATCGATCAGGTCAGCGTCGCCGAGGTGGACCGGGACCCGATCGTGGAGGTCGTCGGGCTCGACGTCGAGTAGCGAGCGCTCGCCGTCCGAGGACTTCCCGTCAGCCGACTCCACAATGTACGCCATCGGGTTGCCCTCGAACTGGAGCCGGAGTTTTCCTTCGGGCGCGGAGTCGAGCGCCGGATAGGCGAACACGCCGCCGTAGGTCATCACCTGGTTCACATCGCCGATCATCGCACCGCCGTAGCGGAGCTTCAGCGAGGCGTCCGACTCGACCTCGCGCGCGTACTCGGTGAACTCCCCGGTCCAGTCGGGCACTCGCCCGCCGAACCCGTACACCGTCGGATCGTCCGGCAGGACGACGTCCTCGCGAGCGGTGTGTCGTTCGCCGTCGTCTACCACGTACTCCGTCACACTTCCGTCGACGGCAGCCACCATCGTCGTGATCGGGCCGAGGAGGACGTAGGCGGCGGCGACGAGGTCGCGACCGCTTGCGGGGAGCGGAGCGTCGTACACCGCGACGATCGTTCCCATTGCGTTGTTCGGTTTGAGATTCGAGGAACCGTCGAGTGGATCGACCGCGACCGACAGTTCACCGCCACCGCTACTGCCGTCCGCCGCTTCGTCGTCGCTCTCGACGACCGCCTCGCGTTCCTCGCTCGCGTAGCTGTCGACGCCGTCGATCGCGAGCAGTCGTTCTTCGAGGAGCTGGTCGGCGTGAACGTCCGCCGCGAGCTGGTCTTCGCCGCTGGGGTTCTCGCCCTCGACGTACTCGCGCCGGCCGACGAGCCCCTCGCGGATCTCGGGGGCCGTCCCGGCGACGGTGTCGAGGATCGCCCCGATCGTCGATGCGTGACTCATTGGCTCAGTCGAGCGCGGCGTCGACTGACGCCTCCTCGAAGATGACTGCTTCGAGTGCGTCGAGGAGCTCGGTCGGGTTCTCGCGCTGCCAGATGTTCCGGCCGACTGCGAGCCCCGCACCACCGGCGTCGATCACGGCCTTCACGTTCTTGAGGAACGCCTCGTCGGAGACTTTCGACCCGCCGGACATGATGACGCTGGTGCCGTTGGGTCCGCCCGCGGCCCGAACGGCGTGTTCCATCGCGTCGCGGCTGCCGGGGTATTTGACCTTCGCGACGTCGGCCCCGAGTTCGAGCGCCTGGCGCGCGGCGTAGGCGATGGTCCCTGGATCGGTGTCGTCCTTGAGTCCCTGGCCGCGGGGGTACGACCACATCACGGAGGGGAGATCGTACTCGCGGGCGGCCTCGTGGGCGTCGCGGAACTCCTCGGCCATCTCGATCTCGTGGTTCGATCCCCCGTAGAGGGTGAATCCGATCGCGTCCGCGCCCAGCTCGGCGGCGTACTCGACCGAGCAGTTGACCGCCGAATCGGGCTCGCCCATCCAGAGGTTCGAAGTGCCGTTCAGCTTCGCCAGCAGGGCGACGTCATCCTCGTAGGAGGGGTAGTACCCCTCCGCGATCCCCTTCTGGACCGCGATCGAGGTGACCGCGTCGTGGGTCGCGACGTCGAAGACGGTCTGGGGGTCCATCCGCTCTTCGAGCCCTTCGAAGTCGGTCGGGCCGTGTTCGAGACCGTGATCGTAGGCGAGGATCAGGATCTTGCCGTCGCGCGCGATCGCCGAGTCGTCGAGTGCGAGCATACGTGAACCACCCGCGATGGCGACTAATAGTTTGTGTGAAAGACCGGGACACCCGTCGATGTGTCTCGTGGGTTGCGGTCGGGCAGTGGCGCGCGGGAGCACGCCGTTTATTGGCGCGCAATTCTCGTGCGGAGGTCTGCGCGAGCGGTGGGCGGCGCGAGTCGAGCGAGACGGCGAGCCGTCTCGCTGACCGTGCGAACGGGCCATGCGCGGCGCTACGCGCCGCGATTCGAGGCGGCTCCGTCGCCTCGCGCCGCCCGCGAGCAGAGCACGACCCGTGAGCGAAACGAGTGCAGGCTCGTCAGAGCGAAGCTCTGACGGTGGATGACTGAGTGAACGACCAGCGGGAGTGTGCGAAGGAGTCGGCTGGGGAGGAGTGTGGCTGCGGTCTCTCATTTGCATCGTGGTCGTCGTCGTCGAAACGATACCGTCACCAAATCTACGACGGATTTGCACATTCTCCCAACAAACAGTATCATCCTCATCCAGTAGTGGGAACGAGATGGTGGTTCGGCGAAAGTCCCTCGTCACACGGGGCTCGGTGGGGGTAACTGCTCGTCATCACCACCAACCGACCGTAACACAGCGGGGAACAAAAACTCCCTGTCGTGCGGCTCGGCTCGGGTCGGGTGGTTCGAACGAGTGCTGCTACGCGAACACCTGGCCGAACAACGCGCTCTGGCCACGGTGGAGCCGTTCTAAGAACGCTGACTTGCTGATGTCGAGTTCCGCCGCTACCTCCGCGGCGGTCGCCCCGCGCGGCACGGCGAAGTAGTCCATCCCGACGGCGGTTCGAAGTGCCTCCTCCTGGCGCGGCGTGAGGTCCCACTGCTGGACCACCGTGCTCTCCTCATCCGCACCCAGCGGGTAGGTGCGTTCGAGCGTGACGCCGACGGTCTCGCCGGCCGTGTCGAGCACCCCGCGGAGCACCTCTTGCCCCACCACCGCACCGGTGAGCGTCGCGCTGCCGTCGCGATACCGGAGTGATTCGACCATGAACCCCGCGCTCACGAGGTCGTGGACCACGCAGAGGTGTTTCGAGAGACACCGTCCGTTCCGCCGGCCGTCGACCGACGAGACGTGGAGATATCGGATCCGGTCGTCGGCGTCGAGTGTCGTCACGAACTCCGTGGAGTCGGGTGCGGTGAACCGGAGAAGTGCGTAGCCGTCGGCCCGGAGCTGGGGCGGCCGCGCGTCGACGGTCACGCCCGCTGTGCGCGTCGCATCGGCCAGCGGACAGTCGTCGTCCTTGACCTGGAATTCGACCACGAGGCACTCGTCGATCATGGGGACGGTACCGTGCAGACCAATATAAACCCCGTTCATGAACGGGTCAAGGTCTATCCGGTCCCGCCTACAAGATGGTGACAGAACGATGGATCTCGACACCGTAAAGGAACGCGCTGGACCGCGGGAGTTCAGCCCGAAAGACGACATGCCCGAGGAGTACCGCAAGGCCGCGACCCGGATGATCCAGTTCCACGCGAACTCCGAGATCATGGGGGCGTACCTCGAACGGCCGTTCATCCGGGAGGCTCCGAGTCTGGAGCGCAAACTCGCGTACTCGGCGAAGGTCCAGGACGAGCTCGGCCACGGCCAGCTCCTCTATCGGGCCGCCGAATCGCTCGGGATCAAAAGTAGGGATCAGATGCTCGACGAGCTCGCCAACGGCGAGGGGAAGTTCCTGAACTGCTTCCACTATCCGATGGACTCGTGGGTCGAAGTGCCGATGATCGCCTTCTTCGTCGACGGAGCCGCGATGCGCCGCCAGGCCACCCTCCGGCGGTCGAGCTGGGAGCCCTATGCCCACGCGATGGACAAGGTCTGCTTCGAGGAGGGGTTCCACATCAAACACGGCGAGAGCATCCTCGCCGAACTCGCGAGCGGCTCACAAAAAGAGCAGGAGATGGTCCAAGACGCCTTCGAGACGTGGTGGCCCCGTATCATCCAGTTCTTCGGGCCGACCGACGACAAATCGACCCACCACGACTTCGCCGCCGAGGTCGGGCTGAAGCAGATGACGAACGACGGGCTCCGCCAGGCGTTCCTGAACTCCTACGTCCCGAAGGCGAAGGAGTACGGCCTCGAGATCCCCGACACGCCCACGATCGAGCACGACGAGGACTCGAACACCTACGAGATCGCCGAGGACGAACTCGACTGGGACGAGTTCTTCACGGTCTCGAAAAACGAGTACGAGGGTGGCAAGCAGCAGATCAACGCCCGCAAAGAGGCCCAGGACGCCGTGGCGTGGGTCCGTGAGAGCCTCGACGAGTACGAGACCGCCACCGGCGGCCACGCGCCGCAGGCGGCCGACTGATCATGATCTGGGAAGTCTTTCGCCAGGAGAAGCAGGGCGAGTACCACACCCACTGCGGGAACGTCCACGCGCCCGATCGCGACATGGCGTTGATGTTCGCCCAGATCCAGCACGCCAGACGCAAGCCGACCCATAGCCTCTGGGTCGCCCCCTCTGATGAAATCAGCGAGGTCGACGAGAGCGAGGCGGCGTTCGGTGGGGCGACCAACAAAGCCTACCGGTGGGCGACGAGCTACAACATCGAGCCGGTCGCCGAGGAGGTCGCCGACTCCGAGAGCGAACAGGCCGAAGCCGAGCGTGTCCGAGGTGAGAACTGATGGCCGCTACCGCCGATCTCTCGGCCCCCGGAGAGCTCTCGGACCGTGAGCGCGAGGCGATCGAGGCGCTGCTCTACCGGCTCGCCGACGACGAGTTCGTGATCGCGGACCGGTACACCGACTGGCAGGTCCACGCACCCACGATCGAGTCCGACATCGCGATCGCGAACATCGCCCAGGACGAGCTGGGTCACGCGCGGCTCTGGTACGACCTGCTGGAGGATTTCGGCTATACGGAGCCCGACCTGATCTGGGAGCGCGATCCCGACACCTTCCGGCACAGCACGCTCTGTGAGCTCCCGTTCGCCGAGGGTGACTGGGCCGACGCGATCGTTCGGTCATACCTCTACGACGAGGCCGAGCACCTTCGATTGGAAGCGCTCGAAGACTCGTCCTCGCCCCGCATCCGCGATCGCATTGGAAAAGTCACGAGCGAGGAGGACTACCACCGCGAGCACGCCGAAAACTGGCTCCGCCGGCTCGCGGGCGGCGACGAGGGTCGCGAGCGTGTTCAGGATGCCGTCGATCGGCTGTTTCCGCACGCGCTGTCGCTTTTCGAACCCGTCGGTGAAATCGAGGACGACATCGACGATCTCGGGCTCCGGACTCGAACCCTCGAAGACATGCGGGCGGAGTGGATCGAGACCGTCACCGACACGCTGACCGGGATCGGGATCGATGTCGAGCGCCCCCGCGTCAAGGACGGCCGCGTCGCCGAGGAGGACCTGCCTGAGCACGTTGGCCGCGACGGCGACCACACCGAGCACTGGCGCACGCACTTCGACGAGATCACCAACACGTACCGCGAACTCGATCGCCACGACGCCACCCGGTTGATGGAGGACCCCGACGATGAGTAGCGAGATCGACGCCGTCCCCGATCCGGACGCCGAGTACTGTGCGTACACCGACTACACCGACGGCGAGGAGATCGAAGGACTACCCGCAACCGGTGAAGGCACGGAGGGCACCGAGCGCGACGTGTGGGATGCGCTCTACGACGTCCAAGACCCCGAGATGCCGATCAGTATCGTCGATCTCGGGCTGATCTACGGCGTCGCCGTCGACGAAGGCCGTGCCGCGATCGACATGACGCTGACCTACACCGGGTGTCCCGCCCGCGACATGCTCCGCGACGAGATTCGTGAGGCCGTCGCCAGCGTGTCGGGGATCGAATCGGTGGACCTCCGGCTGGTCTGGAGTCCCGAATGGTCGATCGAGATGGTGACCGACCAGGGCGAGGAGGACCTTCGCGAGTTCGGACTGAGTATCTGACCATGCCATCCAGAAACCTCGATCCGAGCGTCGATACGACCGGCAAGCACGATCACGCCGAGTGCCCGTACTGCGGATCGACCGAGACGGAGCGCGAGCACCCGAAAGGGCCGTCGCTCTGTCGCTCGATGCACTACTGTCACGACTGCGAGCAGCCGTTCGAGAAGTTCGAATAACCGCCACCCGTCGCGGCTCGACGGCGACACGCTGCATTCGTCCGTTCCATACCCGTCGATACGCCTCTGGGTGTCGATCCTCCAAGATTTCTTCCGATTCGACCACCGGTCGTCTCAGCTCACCGTCAGTATCGCCACAGACCAGATGTACTGAATAATGTTATAATACTCTACCCACCTATGCTGAGCACTTCCGACACTATATGAGATCAATTTTCGTCACCAATACTCGATCGATTCGATGCTAATCGGACTGTAGCGGCCACTTGAACGAAATATAGGAGAATAAGCGACGATTACCGACCCATACCTGGTGTAGAAAACAGAGAAGCAGGTATTACAGTATTTGGGGGAATTTACAGATAAGTTCGCATAGAACGAGGAGTATGGTCAGGTATAGAATAAAAGTAGCGAAATATACTATGTTATTCGATATATGACTCGATACAGAAACGAAAATTAGTGTGCAATCTATTCTGATCTATTACTTCTCAAAGCGCGACCCGTTCGAGCTTGTAACAACCGTAGTGCTGTTCTAGAAACGCCATCGTCGGGATCGGTTGATCCGAGCTATTCGGATAACGCGGATCTACGGGAGCACCCTGAGCATCGGAAACGCCGATCCAGCGTTCGCCTCCACGACTGCGCCGTGAGCTTGGTCGGACATGATGTCGATCGTCCTCTCTTGTCACCTCCTGAAACATCTCGCACGTTGTTCGAAAACGTACACAGTTTAGATCGCCATAAAATTCGAAAACGCCTAATCTCGGCGCGATAAGGATAAAGATCGCAATTGCGATCCAACGACGGCCCACGAACACTGTCCAAGCTATTCGAACGTTCTGATCCACGATCCATTGGTTGGCGGAACGCCTCTGTTGGGATCGTCGCTGCTGGCAGTACGATTACCGGCCGATTTCGACCTCGCTATTCGAGAGAAGTTCGGACGAACCCCGTCGTTCGGCGTCCTTCACCTCGGATGGCCGTTGTGGCGGCGCTACCCGCTCTGGACGTTCACCGGGTAGCCACGAACGATTCGAGACAGGCTGTGTCACACGTGGCGAACTCCTCGAAGGTCGATGTCGTGCTGGCGTCGGTCCGGAACAGTAGCCGCTTGTGGCGGCTCCCGGTCTCGATCTCGTCGCCGCAGCTCGCACATGTGGCCGGACACCCCACGAAGACCACCCGTGTCGAGACCTGCTCGACGCGTGGATGACTCGTGGAGAGTCGGCTTTCTGGCGCTGCTGCCATCGATACCAACTTCGTTCTCCGGTCGCTTAAAACGTGCTGTTCGTGCCGTTCGCTATCGGATCGTGGAGAATCTCGAAAATTGCCTTCACCGCGTGTTCGGCACGCTGCGCCGCGATCGCCTCAGAACTCGACGGTTTCGAGGATGCCGTCCTGAATCCGCACCGCTTGAGGCAGATAGTAGTCTTCGAGCGCGTGGAGTGGCATCGGCGCGTCGAGGCCTGCAATCCGCTTTATCGGGGCCTTTTGGTACATGAGCGCCTCTTCCTGAATCGTCGTAGCGATCTCCGCACCGACGCCCGCAGTTTTCGGTGCCTCGTGGACCACCGCCGCACGACCGGTCTTCTCGAACGACGCCACGACGGTCCCGACGTCGAGCGGCGACAGCGTCCGAAGATCGACCACCTCGCAGTCCACGCCGTGCTCGTCGGCGAGGTTGTCGGCGGCGATCAGCGTCGGGCGGGTCATCGCGCCCCACGTGTACACCGAGATATCGGATCCCTCGCGGCGGACCGAAGCCTCGCCCAGCGACACCTCGTAGGAGTTCTGGGGAACGTCCTCGCGGAACGCGCGGTAGATGAGCTTGGGTTCGAGGAACACGACGGGATCGGGGTCCCGGATCGCCGCGGTCAGCAGTCCCTTGGCGTCGGCGGGCGTGCTCGGAATCACTACTTTGAGGCCCGGTTCGTGAACGAAGAAGGCCTCCTTCGACTCGGAGTGGTGTTCGGGCGCGCGGATCCCGCCGCCGTAGGGCGCGCGGACCACCATCGGGCAGGTGTACTGGCCGTGGCTCCGGCTCCGAAGTCGCGCTGCGTGACTCACGAGCTGGTCGAATGCGGGGTACATGAATCCCATGAACTGCATCTCCGCGACCGGCCGCAGCCCCGAGAGCGCGAGCCCGATCGCCGAGCCCACGATCCCCGATTCGGCGAGCGGCGTGTCGACCACGCGCCCGCCGCCGAACTCCTCCATGAGCCCCTCGGTCGCGCGGAACACCCCTCCATTTTTGCCGACGTCCTCGCCGAGCACCATCACTCGGTCGTCGCGCTCCATCTCGGTGTGGAGCCCCTCTCGAACCCCCTCAACGAGTGTCAGGCGCTCGGTCGGCGATCCCGCCTCCGTGGCCGCCGCCGAACTCATCCCAACACCTCCGCGAACGCGTCGTCGCCGTACTTCTCACGGAGCGCGTTCAGCTCGTCGAGCTGTTCTTGGAGCCGATCGGGCGTCTCCTCGTAGACGTGCTCGACCATCCGCTCGGGGGACGTCTCGGCTCTCTCGGCAGTCTCGATCGCCGCGCTGACCTCGTCCTCGACCCGGGCCTCGATCACGGCCTCGCGCTCCGCGTCGAGGACGTCGGTCTGATAGAGGTAGGTTTCGAGGCGATCGAGCGGGTCGCGGTCGCGCCACGTCTCGCTCTCGGTCTCGTCGCGGTAGACCGAGGGATCGTCGGAGGTGGTATGGGCACCGTAGCGGTACTGGACCGACTCGATGAGCGTCGGTCGGCGCTCGTCGTCGGTGGGGGCCTTCGCCTTCTTGATCGCCGCGCGGGTGACCGCGTACACCGCGAGCGGGTCCATCCCGTCGACCCGGACGCCCTCGACGCCGTACGCGTGGGCCTTCTCCGCGATGGTCCCGCTCGCGGTCTGGCGCTCGCGGGGCATGGAGATCGCCCACTGGTTGTTGTTGCAGACGAACACCGCGGGCACGTCGAACACGCCCGCGAAGTTGAGCCCCTCGTGGAAGTCACCCTCGCTGGTCGCGCCGTCGCCGAGGTGACACAGGACGGCCGTGTCGTCGTTGCCCTGAAGGAGCTGTCCCCACGCCATCCCCATCGCCTGGGGGACCTGAGTCGCGATCGGGATGTACTCCGGCATGAGGTTGACGTCCTCCGGCACGGAGTACCCCTCACGGTAGCCTCGGAGCGTTTTCAGTAGCGTCGCGAGATCGGCTCCGTGGACGTACTTCGCGGCGTGGTCCCGATACGTGGGGAACAGCCAGTCCTCGTCGTCGAGCGCGTGACTGGTGGCGACCTGGGATCCCTCCTGACCGGTCATCGGTGCGTAGGTCGCGATCCGCCCCTGGCGCTGGAAGCTCACCGCCCGCTGATCGAAGTGGCGCGCGAGCTTGATGTCCGCGTACATCTCGAGGAGTTCCGCCTCGGACAGCGCCGGCGGCTCGGCGCTCGACAGGAGGTGGCCGTCGTCGTCGAGGACGCGAATGGGCTCGTCGCCTGACTGGGCGGCTCCGATGCTGTGCTGGTAGTCGGCGTCGTCTTGGGTGCTCATTGGTGGTCTGGTTCGGTCGGCTGGCTGTTGGCTGCTCGTTCGGTGCGACATCGGTGAGGACGGTCGAGTGGGCCAGACGTCGTCATCGACGCTCGCTCGAACGGTGGACCGTCACGGTGAGCCCGATCCATCCGGCTGCGACCGGCGAACGAACGCCGCGTCGCGGTCACGATGTACCGGGATGGCGCGTGTTCGGAGATCCGCCAGCATAACTGTAAATTTCCCAATCGCGCTAAGGGCGGCGCTAGAGCGCCACGATGGCTGGATAGCAGCGCGAATCGATGGTTCGCTGGCGGAAACCATACACTCCAATCGTGGGGGATAGAACATAATAGTTTCGTGACTCCAGTTCACACGGAGATACCACCCGGAAATCGCGGAGTTTCTCCGCCGATACCGTCCCACTCTGGCGATAATTTCGAATAGCACGACACGCGAACGACGACTGCTGTTGTGGTGGCGGTGGTAGTGTCACTGGCTATCGACTGTTACGTGTGCCGGAAAACAGCGCTCCTGCTCGTCCGTTTTCCGGCGCAAGATTTTATTCCGTTCCTGCCAGTAAGATCATCATGGAAATAACAGTTCTCGGCACGGGGAGTCCGGTCCCGACACTCGAACGCGCAGGAACGAGCATCGCGATCGAGATCGACGACGAGACGCTGTTGGTCGACTGCGGGCCCGGCACCACCCACCGGTGTATCGAGCACGGCGTCCATCCGGCCGCAATCGAGACGCTGTTTTTCACTCATCAGCACATGGACCACAACGCCGACTTCTTCCACTTCGTCATCGCGAGCTGGTCGCTCGGCCGCGAGTCGCTCACCGTATACGGCCCACCGGGAACCGATCGGCTGCTCGCGGCGCTCACCGACGTCTATCGGGAGGACATCGCCTATCGGAAGCGGTTCTACGACAACACCGGTATCGAGGACATCGAGTGGATCGAGACCGACGACGATCTCGTCGTCGAGGGCGAGGACTGGCGCGCGAGCGCGCTCCGGGTGGACCACTCGATCGAGACCTACGCGTACCGGTTCGACACCGACGCGGGATCGTTCGTGTTCTCGGCCGACACGACGCCCATCTCGTCGCTTTCGGAGTTCGCAGCTGGTGCGGACGTCCTCTTACAAGATGCCTGTGTCGCCCGCGAGACGACGCCACCACGAGATCAGCAGGGCCTCGTCTGGGAGCGGCTTACCGAGCCGATGTCGGATGCGCAGGCCGACCGTCTCTCGCGGACCCACTGCTCGCCCGCCGAGGCCGGCGAAATCGCGGCCGAAGCCGGCGTCGAAACGCTCGTCCTGACCCATCTGCTCCCCTACCGGGACACGGACGCGATGGTCGAGGAGGCGGCATCGGCCTTCGGGGGCGAGATCGTCGTCGCCGAGGACGGAATGACGCTCTCAGTGTAGGTTCACGCCGATCGGGACGGTCACGTGCGGATCGACAGTGAGTCGACGAAAGCCAGTTTTCTCAGCCCACGAGCCCGAGCTGGGCACTCGCGCCGAGCAGCCCGAAGACGATCACGAGCAGTGTGGCGACGGCGTAGTACGCTTTCGCCCCAGAGCCGGGCTGGAACTGGGCGGGGAGGTGCTCACGAACGATGTAGTAGTTGGCGATGTAGTAGAAAAACTGGAAGACCGAGACCATGATCGCCGCCCCCACGACGAGCGTGACCGGTAGCGAGCCGATGACGAGCAGGGGAACGAAGCTGATCACGGCCATCAGAACGACGAGCGTCTTGCGGACCCGCTCGGTGTCCATCTCGCGTTCGAGCACTAGGGGCAGGATGTCGCTCGCGACTCGGGGTGCGCCATCGAGAAGGGTGATGACCGTCGAGTAGAGCGCGGCGAACGCGCCGATGATCATCGCCCAGTAGGCCCACGGCCCGAACGATGCCTCCAGAATGGAGCCGAGCGCGATGGCGAGGTTCTGGTCGGTCGGCGGGTTCGGGTAGAGCACGTTCGCCCCGAGCAGGATCATCGCGACGATGAGGACGAACGTGAACGCGTACGCGAGGTTGAAATCGCGGCGACCAGTCTTGATCCACGCCGCGATGTAGTCGTGGAAGCGCTCGTCGTGGGGATCGAGGTCCCGCTCGCGGAGTGCGCGTGCGCCCTGCTCTTTCGCCATCGACCAGCTCGCGAGGTTGATCGTGGTGCCGAGGCCGGTCGGCGCGAACCCCGCCATCGAGGCGAACAGCCCGAGGAACACCGCCGACCGGAGCTCGGGCACGGCGAATGCGGTCTCGGCGATCACCTCGGCCGAGGGCGGCGCGACGAAGATGCCGAGCACTAACAGGACGCCGAGCAACACGACGAACAGTTTGAGAACCGTTTCGAGCAGGCTGTACCGCGAGGAGACGACGAGGACGGTCGCGACAACGAGGAGGAGAGCGTACGCCGGAAGCCGCCCGAGGCCGGGGACGACCGCCGAGAGGAAACTGGCCGCCGCGACCCCGACCGAGCCGGCAATGATCGTCTGGGGAACGACGACGATGAGCAGCGTCACCCACTGCGCCCAGTGATTTGGTCCCGGTAAGTCGCCGTACCCCTCGACGGGGTTGCGTCCGACGCCGTAGTTGTACCTGACGCCGAGCTCCCAGCCGCCGTATTTCACGAGGAACACCGCCGCCGCGATCCAGATGGCGAAAACGCCGTAGAGCCCGCTGAGCGTCGGTGCGAGCACGATATGGCTCGATCCGATCGCGGTCAGCGCCCACAGCAACGAGGGCCCGAAGTGGTTCCGGAAGAACCCGCCCCAGCTCTCGGCGGGGTAGTTCAGCTCCTCGCCGACTCGTTCCTCCTCCGTCGTCGCGTCATCGATGCTTGTTGCCATACGCCAGCCGACCGAGCGCCACCACAAGTATCTACTGATCACGACGGCGAAACCACGCTGTGAGGACCGTCCATTCTGCGAGAACGTTCGGGTCGGCCGCCGCGTTCCCGAAGCGACCGACAGAACGAAGTTCCCCGGATCGAAACGCAGGTGTATTGCCACACACGAACCCGATTTCGGTCTTGACACCGAGAACACGATCCGCCACCGGCCCTCTCTCCGCCCGTCGTGTGCGGCCAACCAGTTCACCACACAACCATGACGAAAGTTAGCACGGAGATCGTTCGAACTCTGGAACGTCTCGACGTTGAGTACCTGTTCGGCTATCCCGGTGGGCGGGCCATCGAACTCCTCGAAGCACTCGCCGGATCGGACATCGAGGTCGTCAGGCCTCGCGACGAGCGCGAGGCGAGCGTGATGGCCGAGATGTACGGCCGATTCCATCGGAAACCTGGTGTTCTCACCGGCCAGGGGCCGTGGATCGGCTCCATCGGTGCGATCGGCCAGATGGAAGCCAGGCTCGGCTCGTCGCCGATGGTGGCCATTACCGAGGCCTCAGAGCGCGGCGACTACTCGACGCTCGCGCCCTACCAGCAGGCCCGCGGCGACTATGGAGGGTTCGCGCTCCCGAAGATCCTCGACGGCATCACCAAGGAGTGGTGGTTCCCGCGGACGGCGAACGAGACCCTCCGATCCACGCAGCTCGCGTTCAAACACGCCACCGCCGGCCGGCCGGGCCCGACAGCGGTGATTCTCGACGGCGACGCCGTCACCGCCGAAGTCTCCGAGAACGATGACCCGCCCACGCTCTGGTCGCCCGAAGAACAGACGAAAAACTGGGAATCGAGCCCCACAGCGACCGACGTCGAACGCGCGGCCGACCATCTCGCGAACGCCGACCGCCCAGTCATCATCGCGGGCAACGGCGTTCACGCCGCGGGGGCCTACGACGAACTCGAAGCGGTCGCCGAGACCTACGACGCCGTGGTGACGACCTCGTATCTCGGCAAATCGACCATCGCCGAAACCCACGACCTCGCGGCGGGCGTCATCGGCTCCTTTGGCCACGAGGGCGCGAATCAGGCGGTGAGCGAGGCCGACACGCTGCTCGTGGCCGGCTGCCGGCTGAACCCGATGGACACCAATTGGCAGGCAGCATCGTTCATCCGTCCCGACGAGCAGACCATCCTCCACGCCGATATCGACACCCGGAACGCGGGCTGGGTCTACCCTGCCGACGTCGGGCTGATCGGCGACGCGAAGCACAGTCTGAACGCGCTCGGAGAGGCCGCCGCGGCGTTCGCGCCAGGCAACGACTGGGCGCGCGACCGGGCCAGCGACGCCCGCGAGTCGTTCCGGGTCCCCGAATGCGAATCGGACGACGAGCCGATCCTGCCCCAGCGCGCGGTCGCGGCGATCGACGGGATCGTGGACGAGGATACCCTCGTGACCGCGGACTCGGGCAACAACCGGTTTTGGTTGCTCAACTACCTCCAAACGCCCGCCCGGCGGACCTACTTCGGCAGCGGCGGCGTCGGCGGAATGGGGTGGGCCGGCCCCGCAGCGGTCTCGGCGGCGATCACCACCGACAGGGACGTGGTCTCGGTCGCGGGCGACGGCGGCTTCACGATGACGATGACCTGCGTCGAGACCGCGGTCGAGTACGGCGTCGCGCCGACGTTCGTGGTGCTCAACGACACCAGTTTGGGGATGGTGCGCCAGATGGACGACGAGATTCCTGGCGTCGACTTCCACGACACCGACTTCGTTCAGGTCGCCGAGGGGTTCGGGGCCGAGGGACTCCGCGTCCGCTCGCCCGATGACCTCGCGGATCGGCTCAAGGAGGCAAAGGCGGCCGACGTGCCCACCGTGGTCGATGTCCGGATCGACCGCGACGAGGAGATGGTCGACGCGCTCCAGTCGTCCTTTTACGAAGAGGTCGGCGGGCTCCACGAGTAGCCGAGGGCCTCACCCGCTTCACCGGAACAGCACAACCTTTTTGCCGATTTCCGCCGATTCCCGAATCGATGGCAACCAACGAAACCGTCCTCGTGACTGGTGGCACCGGGTTCATCGGCTCCTACGTCGCGAAGGACCTCATCGACGCCGGCCACGACGTGGTCGCGTACGACCTCTCGACCGACGATCGAATTCTCTCGAAGCTCGGCGTTGCGGACGACGTCACGATCCGGCGCGGTGACGTGAGCGAGGCGACGGACGTCGTGAACGCGGTCGCCGAGACCGGTGCGACCCACATCGTCCATCTCGCGGCGCTGTTGACGAACACCGCCGAGTCGAACCCCCGCGCCGCCCTCGACGTCAACGTCCAGGGGACGAGCAACGTCTTCGAGGCGGCGCGCACTCTCGACGATCAGATCGAGCGCGTCGCGTGGGCGTCTTCGGCGGCGATCTACGCCCCGCCGCACAACTACGACGACGGCGGCGACTGGTGGGTCACCGAGGACGATCTCGTCTATCCCGATACGCTCTACGGCGCGACGAAGGGGTACAACGAACACCAGGCGCGCGTCTACAACGAGGAGTACGGCGTCGACCACGTCGCCATCCGGCCGACCGTCGCATACGGTCCCTACCGCGAGACCGGCGGGTCGGCCTTTCTCGCGAACATCATCGAGAAACCCGCGCTCGGTGACTCCTTCTCCGTGGAGTACGGCGACCAGGAGATCGACTGGCAGCACGTCGAGGACATCGCCCAGGCGTTCCGCCTCGCGGCGTTCACTTCCGAAGACGACCTCTCCCAGCGGATCTACAACGTCCGCGGCGAACTCGCATCCATCCAGGAAGCCGCCGACACCGTTCGGGGGATCGTCCCCGACGCCGACCTCGAAGTGAGCGGCGAGGGCGAGCTGCCGTGGACCCAACGCCTCGACATGACCGCGTTCCAGGAGGACACGGGCTACGAGGTACAGTACGACCTCGAAGCCGGCTTCCGGAAGTACATCGACGTGCTCCGCGAGGAGAACGGACTCGACCCGCTCTGATCGCGTTCGGTTCGTTTCACAGCAAACAGACTAAAACCTCAGTCGGTCGTCTGGCTGTACTCGTCGACCCACTCGTTCAGGGTGATCCCCATCGCGGACTGGGTGATGGCGTTCGACGACGCCGAGTTGGCGCTTTTGAGGAGTTCGGCCTCCAGCGTGCGTTTCGGTACTTCCCCAAGGAAGTGGGGGATCGCGCGCTGCACAGTAAGGGGAACGCCGACCTCGTGGGCGAGCGCGTAGCCCGAGAGCGAGTGTGGGATCTCCTCGGAGGCGTAGCGTTCACGGTCGGTCCCCGAGAGGCGTTCGGCGTCGACGTGATCGACGTACTCGTAGCACTTCCCGACGTCGTGGAGCAGGCAGGCCGCGACGAGGACGTCGACATCGGGATCGGCGTCGTGGAACTCGCGCTGGACCCGTGCCGATTCGAGCGCGATCTTCGTCACACCGCGGACGTGCTCGACGTTCGTGATCTCGTGGATGTTCCACGCGTACGGGATGTCTTCGATGTCCTGCCAGCCGCCACGGTCGAGCCCGAGCGTCCACGCCTCGACGACCGCTTCCCTGAGGTCGGCGCTCTCGATCCGATCGAGTTCGGGGTAGGCCTCCCGGACCTGGTTCTCGTAGTCCGGTGTCCCCATCTCAGTACCCCTCGACGTCCTCGGTCTCGTTCTTCCAGACTTTCTCCTCGCCGATGAAGCGGGGGCGGCGTTCGACGTCGAGGAAGTTGTTGACGTCCTCACGGGCCTCCGCAGCCACCTCTCGAGTCGGATCGTAATCCCGGCTGCCCTCGCTGCCGAGGGCCTCGTGGAGATCGTCGAGCGTCTCGAAGTACAGCTCCGCGACCCCGTCGAACTCGGCGTTTTCGGGGTCGGTGGGGTACACAGTTTGATAGCGGACGACACCCTCGATGTCCTTCGCGAGCGGGGAGTGATTGCCCTCCCAGTACTCGCGGAACTCCTCGTGACTCATTCCTTCCTGTCGAACGAGAAACGCCGAGTGCTTGTAGAGCCCGTCGGTCTCGCCGTCCACTTCGTCCTTCCAGACCTTCTCTTCGCCGATGAATCGGGGGCGGCGTTCGACGTCGAGGAAGTTGTTGACGTCCTCACGGGCCTCCGCAGCCACCTCCCGAGTCGGATCGTAATCCCGACTGCCTTCGCTGCCGAGCGCCTCGTGGAGATCGTCGAGTGTCTCGAAGTACAGCTCCGCGAGTCCATCGAATTCGGCGTTTTCGGGGTCGTTTGGATAGACGGTCTGATAACGGACGACACCCTCGATGTCCTTCGCGAGCGGAGAATGGTTTCCCTCCCAGTACTCGCGAAACTCCTCGTGACTCATCCCCTCCTGCCGGACCAGCAACGCGACGTGCTTGAACATCTCATCCGGGCGTTCGGCGGCTCGTGTGATAAAATCACCGGGGTCGGTCGAATCCTGGAGCGGCCGACCGTTCAGTCGTCCGGCTCGATCCGCTCGGCTTTGCCGAGGTGGTGGGATTTATGTACGATCTGGCGAACCATCCAGACGAACGATGTACGAACGAAGCTTCATGGAGGGAACGCGGGGAACTCAAGCTGTGGACTGGGAGGAGCGCATCGACGTCAAGCGCATGCGCGAGGAGCGCTACGAGAAGGCCCTGGAACGACTCCAGGACTCGGAGCTCGGCTCGATGCTCCTGGTCTCGGACCCCAACATCCGGTACGTCACCGGACTCGCGATGACTGGCGGAAGCGGGGCGGACCACTACACGCTGCTCACCGAGAACGGTGACGTGGTCCACTGGGACACCGCGGATCACGCCTCGAACCAGCGATTCAACTGCCCGTGGCTCGACGACATCCGGTACGCTGCCCCTGGTCTCGGGAACGTCCCGCGCGCGTCGGGCCGCGACTCCGCGCGCGGCTTCCTGACCCAGAAGATGGCGAGTCTCGTCGAGGAGGCGATGGCGGAGTACGGCGTCGCCAAGGAACCGATGGGGCTCGACGTCGGGAGCACAGGACTAGTCGACGCCTTCGAGTCGGACGGCGTCGACGTTCGGACGAAGGAGTGCGTCGACCTGATGCACGACGCACGAAAGATCAAGACCAAAGACGAGATCGAGTGTCTCCGAATGGTCGCGGCGATCTGCGAGGCGGGGTTCCAGAAGATCACCGAATCCGCCCGGCCAGGCAAGCGCGAATCCGAGGTCTGGGGCGACGCGGTGGGCGAACTCTGGCGACACGGCGCGATGGCCCAGGGCGGGTACGTCACCAGCGGGCCGAACACGTGGCCGAAACACCAAGCGAACACCACCGACCGGATGATGCGACCGGGCGACATCGTCTACGCCGACTTCTACAACATCGGCTATCTGGGGTATCGGTCCTGCTACTACCGCACGTTCTCGATGGGTGAACCCACGCAGGCCCAGCAAGACGCCTACGAGACCGCCCGCGACAACCTCTACGACGTCCTCGAACGCATCGAGCCAGGCGCGACCACCGACGAGATCGCGCAGGGGTTCCCGGACATGGAAGGCGAGCACGCCGACTGGTACGACGCCGACGAGCACTGGCAGATGACGACGAATCACTGGGCGCACGGCCTCGGCCTTCAGCTCTACGAGGTCCCGCTGATCTGGCGGGGGCTCTCGCCGGAGCACCCGATCGAGATCGAGGAGGGGATGACGATGGCGGTCGAGACGATGGAGCCGGCCGATCGTCAGGGCGTCCGGGTCGAGGAGATGGTCGTCGTCCGCGAGAACGGCGTCGAAATCTTGAGTCAATGGCCAGTCGAGGAGATCACCCGAATCGACTACTGAGAAGAAACACGGAATCCACTTCGAGTGATCCGCTGCAGAATCCGCAGTCGAGAACTGGTGCGTCTGGACGATCCCGATGCAAATGAGAGACCGCAGGCCACACCCTCCCCAACCGACTGCGCTCCTCGCTCGCTTCGCTCGCTGTGGTGCTCATCCCTCGTGCGAGTCGCGCGTCTTCGACGCGCTCACGGGTCGCTTTCGCTCCCCGTTCACGTCCGCGGCCCTCTCTTCGGTCGCGCCGCGCTCCGCTCCCACGCGCCACCGCGCCTCAATGTGAGGAAAGCTCCACCGACAGCATAGAAACGTTTAGCAGGCTGCGCCCGCCATTGACGACAAATGCAACTCGGTACCGGACTGTTCACCGGCCAGCGCCGCCCCGACGACGACCGATCGATGAGCGAGCTCTACGACGAGATGCTCACGCTCGGGCGCGCGATCGACGACGCCGGACTCGACAGCGCGTGGGTCTCCGAGCACCACTTCGCCGAGGACGGCTATCTCTCGGGGACGATGCCCGTTCTCGGGGCGCTCGCGGCCGCCACCTCCGACATCGAGATCGGGACGTGCATCGCGCTCGCGCCGCTCTATGATGGCGTCCGTCTCGCCGAGGACGCCGCGACGGTCGACCTCCTTTCCGATGAGCGGCTCACACTCGGTCTCGCGATCGGGTCGAACCCCGACGAGTTCGAGCAGTTCGGCGTTCCGATCGAGGAGCGCGCCGAGCGGCTTGCGGACCAAGTGAACCTTCTCCGGGCGGCGTGGTCCGACGGTCCACTCGATTACGACGCCGAGTTCCACGACGTCGCGCCCGACGTCACCGTGACCCCGAAACCCGATCGTGAGGTTCCGCTGATGCTCGGCGGCGCGGCGAAGCCGGCTGTCAGGCGGGCCGCCCGGACCGCCGACGCGTGGTGTGCGCCCTCGAAGCTCTCGCTCACCGGGCTGGAAAAGCGCGTCGAGGACATTCGTGATGTTCGCGCCGAGGAGGACATCGACGGCGAGTTCACAGTCTATGCGCTCCAGCACGGCTGGGTCGGCGACTCGCGCGAAGAGGCGTGGGAGACGATGAAACCAGGCTACTTCTACATACAGCGCCGCTACGCCGAGATCTTCTCGGGCGAGCCGGTCGATGAGCTCCCCGACGAACGCAAACAGGAATTGAAAGACCAGGCGATCTTCGGCACGCCCGACCAGGTCGCCGACGAGCTCGACCGCTACCGCGAGGCCGCTGGCGACGACGTTCACTGCGTGTTCCGTACGTACCACCCGGGTGTCGGCACCGACGCGATGGCCGAGTGTATCGAGCGACTCGGCACCGAAGTCGCACCGAAACTCCGCTGAGACAAGGTCGTCGGCGGTCGTGCGGCGTTACTCGGGTCGGCCGCCCTCCTCGTTCGAGGCGTACCGGAGGTGGATGTGGATCTCGTCGATCGCGGCGAGCAGTTTGTCGGGCAGCTCCTCTCGGAGGAGGTCGCCTTTCACCCGATTCGCGGGACCGGAGATGCTGATCGCGCCCACCGGATAGCCGTCGGCGTCGCGGATCGGCGCGCCGACCGCGTTCAGCCCCGTGATCGACTCCCCACGATTGAACGCGTAGCCGCGCTCGTCGATCCCGTCGAGTTCGCCGAGCAGCTCGTCGCGCTCGGTGATCGTGTGCTCGGTCTGTTCGGGGAGGCCACAGTGATCGAGAACGTCCCGAACTTCTTCATCGGGGAGCTGTGAGAGGATCGCCTTCCCGGCGGCGAGCTGGTGGAGATATCGTCGCTGGCCGACCCGTGCGGAGGTTTCGAGCGGGTTGTCGCCGTAGGACTTGTAGAGGTGGACGCTGAAACGGCCGTCCTTCGCGACCAGCCAGACCTTCTCGTCGGTCTCGGACGCCAACCGATCGACGAGCGGGCGGGCGGCGTGATAGAAGTCGATCCGGTCGCGCGCGCGCATCCCGAAATCGAGCAACCGGAGTCCGAGGTGGTACTCGCCGTCCGTCCGACGGACGAGGTCGTTGTCTTCGAGGGTCAGGAGGTGGCGATGGATGGTGCTTCGGGCCATCTCGAACTCGTCGGCGAGTCCCGCGAGACTCAGCCGTCCGTTGGCCTTCAGGAGTTCGAGGATCCGGATGGAGGTTTCGGTGGTGGTTACCGGACGATTCGACCGTTCGTTGCCGGACATGCCGAGGGGTATGTAGCTGCCCGTATTGGGCTTTGTGGACCACGACGATGCGAGACACCCCAACCGAACCGCAGCCGCGAAACGGGGGCGCGATGGCGTCAGTCGGCCGCTTCAGCCGTCCCGGTCCGACCGCTTCCCTCGACCCAGCGAACGAGGCCGACGAACGGGATCCCGGTGAGGAGCGCGAGTCCCGCGATCGCCATCGTCGAAAGCGAGAGCCCGGCGAAGTCGACGATCGACGAGTAAAACGAGAACAGGAGGAAGAGCGGGAACACCGTGCCGATCGCGTACCGCCACGGGGTGGCGAGCGCTCGTGCGATCGATCCCGCACCCTTCGTGAACTCCGCAACAGCCTCGTCGCCGAGCACCCACGCGGCGTAGATCATGAATCCGATCAGTCCGAGGGTCATGAGCTGACTCACGAGCGGGCCGGCGACGAACGCGAAAATCCCTCCGTTGAACGCGTTGATCGCGCCGGTTCCGAGGACGAGCACGAACAGACCGAGGGTGACCGGCGTGCGGTCGTACCCGAACTCGTCGACGACGTACGACACCGGGATCTCGAGCATGCTGATCGAACTCGACAGCGCCGCGAACAACACCACGAGGAAGAACGTCGCGCCGATGAACCGTCCCGCGGGAAGCTCGGCGAACGCCCCGGCGATACTCACGAACAGCGCGCCCGTCCCGCCGCCGGTCGGCCCGCCGACGACCGAGAACAGCAGCGGGAACACCACGAGACCGGCGAGCACGCCGATCCCGAGGTTCAAGACTGCGATGATCGAGCCGTCGGCCGGGAGCGAGCGATCCTCGCCGAGATACGACGCGTAGGTCAGCATCGTTCCACCGCCGATCGAGAGCGTGAACAGCGCCTGACCGGCCGCCGCGCCGAGCACCGCCACGAAGTTGTCGGCGAGATACCCGCCGTCAAAGGAGAGGAAGAAGTCGTAGCCCGCGGCTGCGTTCGGCTGCTGGAACGCCCACACCGCGAGGGCGGCCAGCAACACCACGACCGCGGGCATCATGACCTTCGTGGTGGCCTCGATCCCCTTGCGGATGCCGGCGATGACGACCAGTGCGGTCAAGACGAGAAAGACCACCTGAAAGCCGAACGCCTGGAGACCGAAGTCGATACTGCTGAAGTGGGCTTCGGGCTGGGCGAAGTACGCGCCGGTGAAACTCTCGAGGAAGTACCGGAGCACCCAGCCGCCGACGACGCTGTAAAACGAAACCAGCACGAGCGAGGTCACGATACAGAGCCCGCCGAGCGCGGTCCAGCCACGGCCACCGCGGAGCGACTCGAACGCACCGACCGGGTTGCGGTTCGCACGCCGGCCGATCACGAACGCCGCGAGGAGGCCGGGAACGCCGACGCCGAGCACGATGAACAGATACGTAACCAGAAACGCGCTCCCGCCGTTTTCGGCCGTCATCCACGGAAATCGCCAGATGTTACCGAGTCCCACGGCACTGCCGACTGCCGCGAGAATGAAGCCGACCCGCGTTGCCCAGGTGTCGCGTGTCATGTTACCCCAAGCGAGAGGTACTGCCATCAAAAGCCTTCCCGTTTCCCGGTACAGCCGAGACCGTGTTTTCCGTCAGCAACGTGTTGGCGGCTCGATGTACGGTCGTGGATCGATCACTCGTCTGCGGGTATGGATAAAGACGGCTGAAGCTGGCAGCCCGTCCGTTCACTTCTCGGCCGATTCGAACGTCGGCCACGCCGCCTCGACCCGGCGGCCGCCGACGAACGACTGATCTGGGTCGTAGCGTTCCTCGTAGGTGTCGTGGTACTCCATCAGCTGAAACAGGGTCCCGGTAGGGTTGCGCGGCGAGACGAACAGTTCGGTGTAAACCTCGTGTTCCGCCCGATCGACCACGGTGACGCCGGCGTCGGTCAGCGCCGCGGCCACGGCGTCGATGTCGGCGACTTCGCACGTGACGTGATGCAGGCCGGGCCCGTTCGCATCGAGGAACTCCTCCAGAAAGCTTCCCTCGGCGAGCGGCGTGATGAGTTCGAGTCGCGAGGCGTCGCCGAGGATGTAGCCGACCCACCGGAACTCCTCGCCCGGACCGGTGTCGTCGACGTACTTCTCCGCGCCGAGCGCGTGGAGGACGGCCTCGGCCGCTTCGAACTCCTCGACCGCGATCCCAATGTGATCGATCCGGATCGGGGTCTCGTGGGTCATCGATTCACCCGCCTCTCCCCGTTCGCGTGCTCAGTAGTGCGGTTCGCGGCTCGGGATCGCCCGGCTGGATCGTGCGACAGTTCGTCCGTCTGGGGTCGTGGTTCGGTCGTCATTGGTGTCGAATTGGATCTGGCAGTCGATGTGCTATTCGATCGCTCCCACGCCGAGGTGGCGATCGAGGAGCTCGTCGTCGTCTCGCACCGCCGCAGCGGGACCGCTGTGGACGATCTCGCCGTGGGCGAGGATATGCGCGTGGTCCGCGACGTCGAGCGCAACCGGGATGTTCTGCTCGACCAGCAGGACGGTGATCCCGTCGTCGTTCAACTCCCGGATGATGGCCTCGATCTCCCGGACGATGAAGGGTGCGAGCCCCTCGGTGGGTTCGTCGAGCAACAGGAGATCGGGATCGGCGACGAGTGCCCGTGCGATCGCGAGCATCTGCTGCTCACCGCCCGAGAGCACCGAGCCGTAACTCCCCTCACGCTCTCGGAGGTTCTCGAATCGGTCGAGTACCGCGTCGACTGAGGGACCACCCTCGGTCGGCACGCCGTGCTGCCCCATCTCGATGTTCTCCCGTACGGTGAGTCCGGGGAAAACCCGCCGATCTTCCGGGACGAACGTGATTCCTTTCCGAACTGTGTTCTCGGTCGCGAGCCCCGTGATCTCCTCGCCGTCGAAGGTGATCCGGCCGCTCGTGGGACTGAGGTTGCCGACGATCGACCGGAGCGTCGTGGTCTTGCCGACCCCGTTGCGACCCACCAGCGCGACCACCGACCCGCGGTCGACGTCGAAGCTCACGCCCTGGAGCACCTCGGTCAGCCCGTAGCCCGCGTGGACGTCCTCGACCGCAAGCAGCGGGTCGCTCACTGACGGACACCCCCGAGATACGCGTCGCGCACGTCGTCGTCCCCGGCGATCGATTCCGGCGATCCCTCCGCGAGCACCTCGCCGCGGGTGAGGACCGTGATCCGATCCGAGACTCGCATCACGAGGTCGATGTCGTGCTCGATCAGGAGCAAACTTCGATCGGCGAGCACGTCCTCGATCAGGTCCATCGTCGCCCGGGTCTCCTCGCTGCTCATCCCGGCGGTGGGTTCGTCCAGCAGCACGAGGTCGGGATCGGTCGCGAGCACGATCCCGATCTCCAGCCGGCGCTGGTCGCCGTACGCGAGCGTCTCGGCGCGCTCGTCGGCGTGGCTCGCGAGGCCGATCCGGTCGAGCACCTCGTCGGTGTGTGCGGCAACGTCCCCGAACGAGTTCTTGTCACGGAACATCGCGTCGCGGCCGGAGATATCGTCGTCGAAAATCGACTGAGCCGCGAGTCGGACGTTCTCTCGGACCGCGAGGCCGCCGAAGACGTTCGTGATCTGGAACGATCGGCCGAGCCCGCGCCGCACCCGATCGTGGGAAGGAAGGTTTGTGATGTCTTCGCCGCGGAACCACACCGTGCCCTCGGTGGGCGAAAGCGCGCCGGTGATGCAGTTGAACAGCGTGGTCTTGCCCGCACCGTTCGGCCCGATGACGCTCCGGAACTCGCCGGCCTCCACTGTCAAATCGACGCGATCAACCGCGGTCAGTTCGCCGAAGCGCTTCGTGATCCCCTCGGTTTCGAGCACGGCATCAGTCATCCGGGCTCACCTCCGTATCGTCGAGCCCGGCGGGTGGGTCACCCTCCTGGCTATCCCGCCACCGCGCCACGAGCGACGGGATCGAGACCAGGCCACGGGGGACGAACAGCACGAACAGCACGAACACCGCCCCGATCACCATGCGCCACTGCTCGGTGTAGGTCGCGAGAACGTCTTCGGCACCGATGAACACCCCGGCACCGATCATCGGTCCGAACAGGGTTCCCATCCCCCCGAGCAGCGTCATCACGATAACCTCGCCGGAGTTGATCCAGTAGAGTGTCTGATCCGGCGAGATCACGAACGTGTCGGGGTTCACCGCGAGCAGCCCGCCGGCGAGCCCCGCGAGCGCGCCGCTGATGACGAACGCGCGGCGCTTGTATTTCGTGACGTCGTACCCGATGAACTCCGTTCGCTCCTCGCTCTCGCTGATCGACTGGAGCACGCTGCCGAAGGGTGCGTTCATGAACCGCCGTGCGAACAGCAGCGCGGCGACCGCGAGGACGAGCGCGAGGTAGTAGAACACCGCCGCCGGTGTGATCGTCAACCCCGCGAGCGTGAACTCGACTTCGGAGATCGGGGCTCCGACACCACCGATCCCGAGGAACGCGTCGAACCCGAGCAGCCCGTCGCTCCCGCCGGTCCAGTCGAGCTTGAACACCGCGTTGTAGAACAACTGAGCGAACGCGAGCGTGATCATCGCGAAGTACACCCCCGACACCCGGATCGAGAGGTTACCGACGACCCACGCCACGACCGCACAGATCGCCATCGCACCGACGAGCGCGATCAGGAAGGAGGGCGCGAGGTGGAGCAGGACGAGCGCCGCAACGTACGCACCGATGCCGTAGAACATGGTGTGGCCGAGCGAGACGAGTCCGGCATAGCCCATCACGAAGTCGAGACTGAGCGCGAAGATCGCCCAGATGAAGATCTCGTTCAGCAGCGTCACGTAGTAGTCGTTGCCGGTCGCCAGCAGCACGATCGGAATCACCGCGAGTAGCGCCACCACCGCGATTCCGAGCCGTTCGCGGGTCTCCCGCGCGAACACCCCGCCGTGCGCTCCGATCAGGAGCTCGCCTTCGTCCGACTCGGTGGTCTGCCACTCGGGGTTGCCGAACAGTCCCTGGGGCTTCAGGAGGAGCACACCGATCATCAACAGGAAGATCGTCAGTCCTTCGAGCACGGGAACGTACGTCCGGGTCATCGTCTGGATGACGCCGACGAGGAGCCCGCCGAAGACCGCCCCGCGGAAGCTCCCGAGGCCGCCCAGTACGACGATGATGAACGCGGGAATGATGACGCCGTTGCCCATCCCTGGGTTGACGTTCTGATATCCCCCAAGAACGATCCCGCCGACCGCGGCGAGCGCGGCCCCGAAGCCGAAGACGAGGGTGTAGTACCGATCGATGTCGATACCGAGGTTTCGCACCATCTCGCGGTCCTGCGAGCCCGCCCGCACGATCGTCCCGTACGTGGTTCGATTCAGGACGAGCCACGTCCCGATCGCGAGCACGGCTCCCACGAGGATCATGAAGTAGTTGTACACCGAGAGCCGAACGCCGAAGACGGCGATCGACTGGTTGAGGACGTCGGGGACGGTGAGCTGGTGCTGGGAGGTGCCCCAGACGAGTTGAATGAGGTCACTGATGATGAGCACCAGCCCGAACGTGAGGAGGATGTGATAGAGGGGGTCCCGGCCGTACAGCGGTCGGACGGTGAACCGTTCGATGGCCGCACCGATCACGCCCACGAGTAGTGGCGCGACCACGAGCGCGACCCAGAAGCCGGTCGCGCCGAGCGGGGTGACGATGCTGAGTGCGAAGTACGCCCCCAGCGCGAACAGCTCGCCGTGCGAGAAGTTGATGACGTCCATCACGCCGAAGATGATCGACAGCCCCGCCGCCAGCAGGACGTACACCATCCCGAGGGTGACGCCGTTCACGAGCTGTTCGACGAAGGCGGATACGGATACCATGAGGGTTCAGTTCAGGCTACAGCCGAGCTCCGAGGCCGGCGGCAGCGCTGCCTCGCCCTCGGTCTTGTCGATGAGCTCCACGTCGGCCATGTCGCCGTCGCCTTCGACCAGCTCGCCCATCCACGTCGGGTTGGTGGCCTGGTGGTCGGACTCTCTGAGCGTGACGTCGCCAAGGACGGTCGTGAAGGTCCCACCCGAGAGGGCGTCTCTGACGTCGGCCGGATCCGTGCTGCCGGCTTGCTGAATCCCACGGGCGATGAGCCGGACGGAGTCGTAGCCGACCCGGGCGAAGTTGCCCGGTGGTCCGTCGTTCGCGCTCTGAAATGCCTCGACGAACTGCTGGTTGTCACCGAGATCGACCGACGGGTCGTACCGTACGCCACCGTACGTCCCGACGGCGTTGCTGCCGGTCGCGGCGCGCACGCTCTGGAAGCTCATCGTCGGCCCGACGAGGTTCACCTGGTCGGTGAGCCCCTGATCGGCGGCCTGGTTCACGAAGTTGACGAGATCGCCGCCGGTCATGCCGAGCACCGCGACCTCGGCGTTCGAGTTGGAGATCTGGCTGATGAAGGAGCCGTAGTTCGACGAGCCGAGCTGTGATTTCGTGAGCCCTGCCTCCTGATAGCTGTCGTTCGCCGACTCCATCCGAGAGCTGACGCGGTTGTACACCGACTGGCCGTAGGCGTAGTCCGCGATGTGAAACCAGACGTTCGTGCCGAGGTTGTTGACCGAGTATCCCGAGATCGCCTCCGCGATCTGGGCGGTGTTGGTCTCACACCGGAACACCCACTCGTTGCAGTTCTCGCCGGTGATCGGAACGGCGGCCCCGCCAGGGAAGTAGACGAACTCCTCGCTCGCGGCGAACTCGTTGAGCGAGAGCGCGACCGAACTGCTGATCGCGCCGAAGAGGTACTCGGCACCCTCCTCCTGAACGAGCCGCTGGGCGTTCCCCTGGGCGGCGCTCGTGGCGGTCTCGGTGTCCGCGTACACCGGCTCGATCTCGACGCCGAACTCGTCGCTCCCGTTGATCTGCTCGACCGCCAGCTCCGCGCCGCTGCGCTGGCCTGGTCCGAGTGAGCTGTACGCCCCCGAAATCGGGTTCAGGATGCCGACGGTCACGCTCCCGAGATCCGCCGACCCGCCGCCACCCGAGCCGCTCCCGTTGCCACCGGTTTCGTTCTCGCCGCTGGCGTCGCTGCTAGTGTTGCCACCGCTGGAGCCTTCGCTGCCGTTCCCGCCTGCCGAGCCACCACTTCCATTGGCGCTCCCCGCGTCGCCGCCAGAGTCGCCGCTATCGTTCGAGTCGTTCCCGCCACCGCCCCCGCTACAGCCGGCAAGCCCCGTGAATCCTGCCGCACCGGCGAGCGCAAGGAAACGGCGGCGTGAGCTAGCGCTCCTCATAGCCGGTGATTTCGACTCCTTGTCCTTGTCTTGCATAGTCACACCGCGGACTGACCCGCACTCCGTAATAAAACCTTCGACTACTATGATCAAATACTGATAGTAAGGACTCGCTGCGTCGGCGCGATCGAGAGGCCGCTACCGTTGTCTGATTGGGGTATGGGTTTGATACAGACGATTCCTGTCGAAAACACCACCTTATGTGACGGAAATAAGTGCCGGCCGCGACCGAGGCGGAGATGCGCTATCCGGTTTTATATACGCCGCGAACGTCGGCCACCGACGTTCCGTCTTCCGCCGTCACGGCCACGTCTACCACGCCGACGTCGCCGCCCTCGCGAACGACGTCCGCCTCGGCGTAGAGATCGCCGGTGCCCGCTTCGAGATAGTCGATCCGCATGTCGATCGTCGGGACGGGTTGGTCGACGAGCGAGACCAGCGCCGCGCCGCCGACGGTGTCGGCGAGCGTGAACGTAACGCCGCCGTGTGCCATCATGCGATCCTGGTTCCACGACAGTTCCTCGCGCATCGCGATGTGGCCTTCAGCGTGGCCGTCCGCCGCCTCGGTCACTTCGACGCCGAGCAGATCGGCGAACGGCATGCCCTCGAAGAATGCCTCGATATCCATCTCGAATCGCCGGTTGGGTGGTCGGCTATTAAAGAATACCGGAGATCCATCCGTCTGCTTAGACACACCGAGCGTGCGCAGTATTTTTGAGAAGACGCCCACTGAGCCGGTCGCATCGAATCTGTACTGACCGAGAATTAAAATTATCTGCATGCCACCCGTCTCTAATCGATATCGCTTCCAGGCTCCCACAGCTAGTACTATGCGTGGGTCGTGGCGAATCTGAGATGGCGATCTATCCACGGTAGCTGCTTTGGATTGGCAAATTTCTGAATCAGTTGAACGGGTGACTACGACTCCGACCGGCACGAGGTCGTTCCTGTTGTGAGCCACGATAACTGAACCGATATAACCGACGGACCGACCGTTAAAACGACTAGATGTGTCGATATCGTGGGAGAAAACAGATATAGTCGCTAATCACTCGATCGAATGACAAGCAATCGTCGTCCCCACATTCGTGGGCATATTTCGAGTGATCTTTTTGTTTTCTCTGGCAATATCACACCAGGTACCTTCGATCCTGTATCGTCGTGGCTCCTGTGATGCTCCCGTTTTTCTGCCGGCCGGGCTCACGTCCACGCCGCGAGTTCGCGCAGCTCTACTGCCGTCTCGGCGATGTCGTCCTGTTCGAGTCGGCCCTCCTCGGTGACGACGGTGACGTGTTCGGCCGGCGTCCGATCGAACGTCGGGTTCGTCACGGTGAGATTGGCGTCACCGTCGTAGACCGCACCTCGGTCTCGCTCCTCGAAGTCCGGCTCCGCCTCCGGATCGGGATCGATCTTGTCGCTCGCGGCGACGACGTACACCGAAACTTCCTCGTGGGAAGCGGCCACCGCGACGGCCCGGGTTCCGACCTTGTTGAGGACGCTGCCGTCGGAGAAGACGGTGTCCGCGCCGACGATCACGGCGTCGACTACACGCTCGCAGAGGAGGTGGGCGGCCGCCGCATCGATCGCGAGCGTCACAGGACAGTCGTCCGCGAGTGCCTCCGCGACGCCGACCCCCTCACAGGCGGGTCGCGACTCACAGACGAGCACTTCCTCGACCGACGCTTGGCGGAGCGCGTTGAGCACCGTCCCTGATCGCGAGAGCGTCAGCACCGTGCCATCGAGCCGTGCGGCCGCCTCGCGTGCGGCCGCCTCGTCGGTCTCGAACGCGCGGTCGATCCCCGCAGTTGCGGCGCGCTCGATCGCTTCGGGAGTTCGGTCGTCGCTCGCCGCGGCCATCGCGCGGTTGATTCGGTTCCCAACGACCGTCATGCTCGACCGCGCTGTGCGGAGGTCCTCGGCGAGGGTCGAAAGCTCGCCCCACGCGTCCTCGCTCTCGGTGGTCGTTCCGAGCACGCCAGCGCGGTCACGGAGCACCTCCAGAGCACGCACCGAGAGCCATGCCGAGCCGTGATCGGTGTCCGCTTTGACTACTTCGACCGTCGGCGCGACGCGCTCGTAGGACGTCCAGAGATCGGGCACCGTCTCGCGCCGCCTGATTTCGGACGGGGCGACCCACTCGACATCGGTCGTCTCGTAATTCGGCTCGACCGCGCGTGACTCGCAGTCGAACAAGTACGGATGAACGGTCCACCGTGTATCGAGGTCGCCGTCCGTCACTGCGAACGAGTCGCCCGCACGAACGAACGACACGGCATCGTCGAGACCCGTCTCCTCCGCGATCTCCTCGCGTGCGGCTCCGTCGGGATCGCTCTCGACGTGGCCCGCGACCGCACCCCACCGACCGGAATACGAGCCGACGGCGTCGCTGCGGTGGAGCAAGAGAACCTCGCCGCGGTTCCGGAGAAAACAGGTGACGACGTGGGTTTCATCCATAGGATCGCTACCGCGCGTTCGGTCTTGAACGTGGCGCGGGGAACTTTGAGCCTGAGGCTCGAACGGGCGCGCATGGTACGGATCGCGATCATCGGCGACACCCACATCCCCTCGCGCGCGGATCGAATCCCGGGGTGGGTCAGGGAGGAAGTCGAGGCGGCCGACCACACCATCCACGTCGGCGACTTCGATTCGGCCGACACGCTCGACGAGGTACGCGACCTCGCTGGCGTGGAACTCACGGCTGTGACCGGAAACATGGACCCACAGTTCGATCTGCCGTCGGTGACGACGGTCGAGCGCGGCGGCGTCGAATTCGTCGTCGCGCATGGCACCGGCGACATCGAGGGGTACGAGGAGCGCGTAGCAGGCATCATCCGCGAGGAGGCAGCCGACGGGCTGACGGTCGGCGTGTCGGGTCATACCCATCAGGTGCTCGACACCGAGGGCGACGGCGTCCGTCTGCTGAACCCGGGCAGCGCGACCGGGGCTGAACCGGCCCAGACGGCGACGATGATGATCGCGACGGTCGAGAACGGTGACCTCGACGTAACTGTTCACGAGCGCTGACGGACCAGCAGTTCCGGGTAGTGCCGACCCGAAGTACGGAAGTGTCCCCCCACCGGAGGCCGGTCATGAACGTCACTCCCGTCCCCGATCTCCCCGAGATCCGCGAGGGCGACGACCTCGCCGCGCTGATCGACGAACGCGCGGATCTCGATTCTGCCGACGTGGTCTGTGTGGCGAGTACGGTGGTCTCGAAGGCTGAAGGCCGGGCGCACGACCTCGACGCGTTCCCGGCGGGCCCACGCGCGACCGAGATCGCCGACCGGCTCGCCGAGATCACGGGCGAGGAGAAGGACCCCCGGTTCGCCCAGGCGGTGCTTGAGGAGAGCACCGATCTCCTGATCGAGGCCCCGTTCCTGCTGACCGAGACCCGGTTCGGCCACGTCGGCGTCAACGCTGGAATCGACCGCTCGAACGTGCCGGGCAGCGATATCCTCCTCTTGCCGAAACGCCCGGACGAGAGTGCCCGCCGGCTCCACGACGCGCTCTCCGTGCCCGTGATCGTGACCGACACCTGTGGCCGGCCGTTCCGCCACGGCCAGCGCGGAGTCGCCATCGGAAAAGCGGGCCTGCCGGCGAGCCACGACTGGCGTGGCGAGCACGACCGCGACGGCCGCGAACTCGGCGTCACGGTGGAGTCGATCGTCGACGAGCTCGCGGCGGCGGCGAACCTCGTGCTTGGCGAGGGGTCGGGCGGCGAGCCGGTCGCCGTAGTCCGGGAGTTCGAGCTCGACGGGTTCGCGGGGAGCGACGAGCTGTTCCGGGACGTCGAGACCGATTTCGTCCGCCAGGCGCTCCGGGAGTGGTCGTATGCGCGCGATTGAACTCACACCCGAACATCCCACCGAGCGACTCGTCGATCTCGGTATCGCGGCCGATCGGGCGGGGTTCGACACGGTGTTCGCGAGCCACCACTACAACAACCGCGATCCGTTCGCCGCACTCGCGCTGCTCGCCGAACGAACGGACGAGATCCGGCTCGGACCCGGTGTCACGAATCCCTACGAGACTCACCCGGTGACGCTCGCTTCGCGGGTGGCGACACTCGACGAGCTCGCCGACGGCCGCGCGGTGTTCGGCGTCGGGCCTGGCGATCCCTCGACCCTCAGAAATCTCGGCCTCGAAGACGAACGTGGGCTCCGATCGGTGCTCGAATCGTTCCAGGTCGCCCGCCGACTCTGGAACGGCGAGCGCGTCGATCACGACGGCACGTTCGTCGCGCGGGACGCCGGCCTGAACTACGACGTCGGCGAGATCCCGGTGTACGTCGGCGGCGAAGGACCACACATGTGTCGGATGGCTGCAAAACACGCCGATGGACTCCTCTTCAACGGGTCACATCCCGATGACCTCGCGTGGGCCGCCGACCGCGTCGCCGAGGGGCTCGACGAACGCCCAGCCGAACATGGAGAATTCGACCTCGCGGCGTACGCGAGCGTCAGCATCGCCGAAGACGCTACGGCGGCCCACGAGGCCGCCCGCCCGCCGGTGGCGTTCATCGCTGCTGGCGCGCCACCGCCCGTCGTCGAGCGTCACGGACTCGATTCCGACCGCGCGGACGCGATCGGCGACGCGATCGCGGCGGGCGATTTCGGTACCGCATTCGACCGGGTGAGCGACGCGATGATCGACGCGTTCTGTATCGCCGGCGAGCCCGGCGCGGTCGAGTCGCGGCTCACCGCAGTCTCAGAGCACGCTGACAGCATCGTGATCGGTGCGCCGCTTGGTCCGGATCCCGAGACGGCTATTCGCCTTGCTGGGGCGGCGTGCGACCGAAGTTCTTGGGGATGATCCCCGAGACGAGTGCGCCGGCGGTGAGATAGCCGAACACGCCGACCGCGAACAGCACGAAGATCGCACCGAACAGCAACAGGATCGCCGACAGCGGATCGCCGAGCGCGACCTGTGAAAACTTGTCTACGAGTTCGGGGATGTTGCCGAGCAATCGTGTGACGATGTTCGCCATACGCCCCGTCGGATGGGGAGGTACTTGTGCGTATCCGTCCACCACAGTCAAGCCGTCGGCGCGCTCACTGGGCGTATGGTCGATGACACCGAACCGAGCGACGTCGCGGAAGCCGACCCGCCCGGCGGTGATGGGGAAGCCCTCCAGTCGACGTACGCGTGGTCACCGGACGCGTCCTGCGGCGAGTGTGGTGCGACAATCGCGGCGCGCTGGCGTGACGGTGAGAACCTGGTCTGCGACGCGTGCAAGTCGTGGTGACGACCGATCCGGACGGTTCGGCTTGGATGATGGACGGTTCGACCATTCGCGCCCGACTCGTGTGACAGCCATGTCGAGAGTAGTCGGCGTTCACGAGTACACTCTCGACGACATCGGTCCTGTGGCGTTCAAGCGCGTAGAGCGGTGAGCACGCTCCGAGCAGCGAAACTCGATTGCTACCGCTCGTCCTTCCAGATCAGCCCCTCGAACCCCGATCGCATCACGGTGGTCCCGTCCTCGTCGTGACAATCTACCGAACACGCGAGCTCGTAGCGGTCGTCACGCTCGGTGACTGTTGTGACTGTCACCTCGCAGGTGATCGTCTCGTCGGTGTAGACCGGTTTGCGGAACTCGAACTCCATCGTCCGCGCGAGGACACCGAGATCGCCGCCGATCTTGGTCGGAAGCGTCGCAGTGAGCAGCCCCTGGACGACGAGTCGTCCCTCGTCGTCGGGTTCGGTGTGGATCGCCTGGCGATCGCCGGAGACCTCGCCGAAGCGCTCGACGTCCTCGTGGGTGAACGTCCGCTCGAACGTGTGGACGTCACCTTCCTCGGGTCGCGCTGTCGCTGTCATCGACCGGCATAAATCCCGCGCCGTGATATACTATCGGTCGAGACCGGACTGATTCCCCAGTCGTTCCGGTGTCGAAACGACAGCCAGTGTAAAGCTTCTTTTACAGCAAGGTTCTCCCTCTCTGTATCGATCATGTCACGGTCGAACTCGTCCGGGCGAGACAGACTCTCGAAACGGCGTCGGTACCGACGGCTGAGCTTCGGCTGTGCGATCGCTGGAACGCTGGGGTTCGTCGCCGCAGCCAACGTCGGCTATCCGTTGGTCGGCGTCGGACTGTACTGGCTCGGATTTCTCGCGTTCGTCGGCGTCTGGCGTGGCACCGCCGTGACGCTGTTCGACGAGCGCGATACAGCACACGAGCGGCGGGCGAGCCACATCACGCTCACTGTGATCGCCGTCACGGGGATCGCTGGCTGGCCGGCGTTGCTGGTGCTCGAAGAAACGGGCTACTACACGATCCCGCCGGTGCTCGAAGGAGCGTTGTTCGGCTACTCGGCACTGTTCGGGTTGTTCGGGATCGCCTATCTCTGGGTCCGGTACCGACCATGAAAAACGACATCCGCCAACGGCGCAACGTCGATGATCTGAGCCAGGCCGATCTCGCGGCGGCGGTCGGCGTCAGCCGCCAGACGATCAACGCCATCGAGCGCGAGCGCTACGACCCCTCGATCGAGTTGGCGTTCGAACTCGCTTGTCACTTCGACTGTCGGATCGAGGACCTCTTCGATCCCGAACTCGACGGTAGCGAACAGTAACGTCCCACCCGTCGTCGTGTTCTCTTGACGATGGTTGTCTCCCACCGACAGATTCAAGTGGGTGTGTAAAACATGCTTTACTGTAAAGTATGCTTTACGGAAAGCCCATTTGACACAGAGCCATGCCACGACAGACTCACTTCGACACGACACGCGACGACCGTCCCCGACGCCCACACCGACCATGACGGCCGAGTGTACCACCGAGAGGTCTCGAACGGAGGGGACGATGAGCGATCCCGCCATCGTCGCCAAGGGGCTCACGAAGCGGTACGGCGACGACCCCGCAGTCGAGGAGCTGTCGCTCACGATCCCTTCGGGAACCGTCTACGGCTTTCTCGGCCCGAACGGGGCCGGCAAGACCACTACGATGCGGCTGTTGACGACGCTCACCGAGCCGACCGCGGGGACGGCCACGGTGGCCGGTGTGCCGATCACCGATCGACCAGCGCTCACCGAGCGGATCGGCTATCTCCCGGCGGAGCCGCCGGTGTTCGACGAGCTCACGGGGTGGGAGCAGCTCAGACACGTCGCCAGACTCCACGGAATCCCCGACCAGCAAGCCGACGAACGGATCGAGGAGTTACTGGATCGGTTCGACCTACTCACAGACGCCGACCGGCGGATCGAGGGCTATTCGACGGGGATGACAAAGAAGGTCGGCATCATCGCCACGCTGCTCCACGATCCGGCGGTCGTGTTGCTCGACGAACCCACATCGGGGCTCGATCCGCGGGCCGCCCGCACGGTCAGAGAGACGATCGCCGACCTCGTCACCCGGGAGATGACGGTGTTCCTCTCGACGCACGTCCTGTCGGTGGTCGACGAGCTCGCCGACACGGTCGGCGTGATCGACGACGGCCAGCTCGTCGCCGAGGGACCGCCCGACGAGCTGAAAGCCCGAGCTCAGAAGGGAGCGGCGTCGGATCTCGAAGCCGCGTTCCTCGACATCACCGCTGCGGACGGTGCGGACGCCGACGGCACCGACGAGAGGGCCACCGCGACTGGAACCACGGATGACTGAGGAGTCGTCGCCGGCGCGTGAGCGTCGCCAGGATGTGGAGACGAGCACCGCCGAACCGCCGGCCACCGCCAGCGGTCGGCATGCTGACGGTCTCTCGACCCTGACCGCTGGCGTCGAACTCGCTCGGATCGAGCTGCGGCGCGGCTATCGCTGGCTCCGGGGTCAGGATTTCTGGCTCTTGTACATGGCGGTGTCGGCACTCGGTCTCCTGTTCGGGAGCTGGGTGGCGTTCGACACTACCCGCAGTATCGGGACGGCCCTGGTCGCTGGCGAGTCGCCACCGCTATCGCTGGCGACGGTCGGGATCGCGTGGAGCGTTCTCTGGCTGTTTCTGACCGCCACTCTCGCCGTCGACGCTCTCGGATCGAACGGCGGCCTCGCCAACGACGGTCACTACCTCACGATCAGACCGGCGGTCGATGTCGTCGTCGGGAAGCTCCTCGCCGCAGCGGCCAAGTTCGCGGTACTCGTGTTCGTTCTCCCGCTCGCAGCCACGCTCGGTCTGGCCGTCGGTACCGGCACCCCGCTCCCGCTCGTCGGTGGGTTCGCCGCCACCGCCGTCGCCATTGTGACCGCGACCGCAGCCGGCTATCCGATCGGGCTGGCAGCGAAGGGCGTTGTTCATCGGTCCGAACGGCTCTCTCGGTTCAAACCGATTCTCGGAGCCGGAATCGGCGTTAGCTACCTGATCGTGATGGTCTCCGGCGAGGTCGTGACCGTCATCGAGTGGATCACACCCGTGCTGCGAGCACCACCGCTCGGCTGGCTCGGCGACCTCGCGCTGTCGACGACTGTCGGCGCGGGTGCGTCCGGCGTGGGTGCCGTCGCCGTGATCCTCGTTGGGGGTGTCGCCGCCGTCGCCGGCACGCGCTCGACCGTCGTCGCCGCGCGCTACGCGTGGCGCGCCGATCGCGCACGGCCGACCGAGGACGACGCGGATGCGGCTGCCGTCGCTCCAGAGCACCGCATCGATCGGCTGCTCCGTACCGTCTGCCGGCGACCGGCGACGCTCGGTATCGCCAGCACGGCGCTCGTTCGGGCCTACCGATCGCCGCTCCAGCTGGTCTTCGTCGCGTTCCCGCTGGTGGCCGCGATCCCGCTCGGCGAGTCGCTGCTGGCGACCGGCACGCTTCCGTGGTACGCCCCGTGGGCCGTGATCTGGTACGGCGCGTGGGCCGCCGGCGCTGCCGTCCCGCTGAACCCGCTGGGCAATCAGGGCGCGACGCTGCCGACGCTGTTGAGTGCCCCGGCCGGCGGCCGATCGGTCGTCCACGGTCACGTCGTGGCCGTCCTCCCGATTGCGCCGGTGATCGCCGGACTCGCGGTCGGCGTCGGCGTTCTCGCCGGCGAGTCAGGGGTGGCGCTCGCGGTGCTCGCGGCCAGCAGTGTGGCCGCCGTCGTCGCCGCGGCCGTTCTCGCGGCAGGTATCGGTGCAGTGTTCCCGCGGTTCGCGGCGGTCGACTTCGCCGGCGCGCGGCGAGCGGTCCCACCCAGCAAAGTCGCCTACGGCGTCTTCTCTCAGGCGCTTACTCTCGCAGTGGTTGCAGGGGCCGTCGTGATCGATGACGTCGTTCGCGAACTCGGGACGGTCGTACTGTCGGCGTGGCTCCCCTTCGGACTGACCGTGAGCGTCGACACGCTGACGACGGGAAGCTGGATCGTTCTCGGGTGCGTTGCGGTTGCGGTGCCGATCGCGTACCGTGTCGCGGTCCGGCGCATCGACGGGTACCGGCTGGACTGACCGACGCTCCCGTTTCGAACGACGGTCGCGAGAAGAACTCGGAGCGGCACCTCGCTCGTATCTACACCTTGTCGCCAGAGCCACTTAAACAACGAGCGCACAACGACGACAGAAACGTCTCACAGCCTCGCCGGTGAGGTGTGGACGACTCCCCGTTAGGCCGAATCAGTCCTCGGACTCCGCTTCGGTCACGGATCCCTCGCCGAAAACGTTCGAAATCCGGCCGCGCCACGCGTCGATCTCCTCGATCTCGTCGCGGAGGTCGTCGATCCACGCCTGTGTCTCCTCGATTTCGGCTTGCACATCGGCGATCCCTTTGTCGAGCGCATCGATGTCGGTCGCGTTTTCCTCGGTGCGGTCGGCGAGGTCGTCGACATCGGCTGCCGTTTCGTCCAGCCGGTCGTCGATCCCGTCGATCTCGGCCGCGTTCTCATCAGTATGGTCGACAACACTCTCGATCTCGGTTGCGTTCTCCGCTGTGCGCTCGGTGACCCTCTCGATCTCCGTCGTGTTCTCGTCGGTACGGTCGGCGAGGTCGTCGATCTCGGTCTCGATCGTATCGAGCCGGTCGGAGAGGTCCTCGATCGCCTCGTGGCCCGTCCCGTGATCGTCGATGAACGCTTCGAGCGCGTCGGTGTAAGCCTCCAGATCGCTGATCCGCGACTGGAGATGTGAGAGACGGACCGTTTCGCTGTCCTGTTGGCCGAACTCCTCGGTGAGCAGTTCGCGGTCGGCCGACGAGAGATCGTCGTTGCGGAGTTCTGCCGCGAGCGCCGCGCCGACGCCGTTCGCTCCGGCTGTCGTTGCTGTCGCCGCTTTCTCGGACGGTTCGGTGTCGTCGTGGTCGGCTTCGGGAGTGTCGGCGCTCGTGACGTCGAGCACTGGATCGATCACGAACTGTTCGGGATCGAGGTCGGCATTGCGGACGCCGTAGACTGTTTGATACTCCTCACCCGGGGCGAGTCGTCGTTCGAACACGGCGTAGCCGTCCTCGATCGACCAGTGATCCCCGCCGTAGTCAGGATTAAATCCGATGTCGTCGAGCACGACGTCGTCGGGGGCCGCATCCACCATCCTGACCACCGCCGTGTCGTCGCGTTCGGAAATGAAATCGAACGTGACTGCCGGGACGGGAAACTCGTCGGTTGCCGTGGCTTTCCGGACGGTGATCCCATCCGACGCGACAGCCACTTCGGAGGGCGTGTCTGTATCGCTCATAGCTACGCAATCGGACACTTGCACATAAATCTTCACTGGTGAGAGCACCGTTCGAGACATCGATCGATGTCGACGCCAGCAACCGCACACCATCAACAGTCGATCGGGTCGTTTTGGAAGAGATTTTGGCATAGGTTTTTGGAGGCTACCGTAGAAGTCATTCACATGACCGATCCATCGGCACGAACCGACGGCGGACGCTCACGGCGAGGGTTCATGAGTGATGCGGCGCTTGCGGGTGCCGGAGCACTCGCGCTTTCGGCCACCAGTGGCGTGGCAGCGGGCAATGACGGCAGCAGCGACGTCGATTCGTCGCCGAGCGACGTGGAGGTGTTGAACTACGCGCTGGCGCTGGAACACCTCGAAGCAGCGTACTACAACGACTTCCTCGCGGAATACACCGAAAGCGAGGTCGAGCGCTCGGCGGTGGCGGAGTACTTCGCGCGGCCGACGCTTCAATATTCGACCTACCAGCAGATCCAGGACGTGCGGGACCACGAGGAGGCTCACGTCGACGCCTTGCGCCAGACGATCACCGATCTCGGCGGGACACCGGTCGAACCCGCCGCCTACGAGTTCTCGTACGGTTCCATCGCGGAGTTCGTGGCGATCGCCGATCGGCTCGAAGCCGTCGGGGTGTCGGCGTACGCGGGCGCAGCACCGCTGATCGACAGCG
>NZ_AOME01000071.1 GCF_000336935.1 Halococcus salifodinae DSM 8989
CCTCCAGCGCCCCTCGCCCGACGCGTTCAACGAGGCGCGCTCGATGGAGCAGGTGCTCCCGATCGCGAAGCAGTTCGTCGCCGGCGCTGACGGCGGCAACACCGATGATACTGGCAGTGGTGACGGTGGAGCGGACGACGGCGAAACGGACGGCAGCGGCAACCTCTCGATCGCCGCACTCCAGGCCGACGCGGGCGGCAACGACATCGCGAACCTGACCGACGAGTTCGTGACCTACGGGAACACCGGCGACGCCTCGCTCGACCTCTCGGGCTGGACGGTGACGGACTCCTCGGGAACGACGTACACCTTCTCGGATGGCACGACACTCGCCCCGGGCGAGGAGATCACGCTGTACACCGGCAGCGGCACCGACACCGACACCGAACGCTACTGGGGGCAGGCGAACGAGGTCTGGGAGAACGGCGCGGACACCATGACCGTCAGGGACGCGAGCGACGAGATCGTCCTCCAGCGGTCGTACCCGTAGCGTTTTCTTGTCGGAAACCACGACGAAACGATCGAGACGAAGATGAACAAGATCAATAGCCGGTGCGACTGATGGCACACTCACGACACGATGTCCGATAGCGACGACAGTAGCGAGCGCGATCGTGGTGACTTCGTCTTCGGGAACGACGAGGCCGCCAACAGCAACAGTGGGTTGAGCAGTGGCGATCGATCGGGCAGTAGCGACGGAGTGGGCAGCGACGAGGAGCTGGACACGCGACGGATCGCCGCCGTACTGTTGCTCTCGCTCGCCATCATCGTCCTCGCTGTCGTCGTCGTTCAGCCGCTCGTGACCGGGGTGGCAACGAACCTCTTCGGGGCCGACTCGCCGTCTGAGCCGGGGAACGTGACGAACGCGACGACCGCTGGTGAACCGATCGGTTCGGCCGACACGACCGCTGGAACGACCGGCGATGATCGACCGAGCGCTGCAACGACCGCGGCAGTGACGTCCGGTCAGTCACCGACAGCGGCCTCGTCGGCGACGACAACACCTGGAGAAGCGACCACAGCGTCGGCCACGACGCAAACGGTGGCGCAGGCAGACGAGAACACGACAGCCAGCGAGAACGCGACTGCCACTTCGAGCGATGGATCGCCGGTGATCGAGGGGTTCACCGTCACCGATCGCTCGGCCGACGGGAACGCCAGCTTCGACGTCGCGTGGAACGTCTCCGATCCCAACTCCGACCTCGTGGACCTCGAGGTGACGATCGTCGCCGATCCCGACGGCGAGGCTCGTACGGTCGCCAGCCGTCGGTTCGATGCGGGTGGGGCGAGCACCGCCGGCAGCGAAACGTTTGGGGTGGAGGGAGGCAGCGGTGACGTCTACGAAGTCCGGATGGAGGTCATCGACGGGGCCGGAAACAGCGTCTTCACACTCACGCGAGAGGTCGCCGACGGCGATCCCGACGGCTGAACGCTATCCGAAAGCACGCTCCGATCGACCGCTCGAACGACGCCGCACTCACAGCTCGTCGTAGATCGTCCGGAGGCGCGCGCCATCGTGCGCCCAGTTGTACCGGCGTTCGACCGCCCGCCGACCGTTCTCCCCGCACTCCTCTGCGGTCTCGGGATCCGTGAGATCATCGAGGGCCGCACCCATCGCTTCGCCGTCGCTGGCGGGTGCGACGCGGCCGCTTTCGGTCCGCGTGACGATCCGTGCGAGCGGCGCGACGTCGCTCGTCACCACCGGCACTCCCATCGCCATGTACTGGAAGAGCTTGTGCGGGACGGTGGTCTCGGTGTGTGGCGTCGCAGCGTGCGGGACGGCACAGACGTCGCTCGCGGCGATGTAGTCGGGCACGTCGTCGAAGTCGACCCAGCCCGTGAGCGTCAGTCGATCACCGATGCCGAGCGAGCGTGCGAGCCGTTCGAGGCCCGCGACGTAGTTGTCGTTGCCCTTCCCGACGAACACCAACTGCACGTCCGAGTGGGTTTCGGCGAGATGGGCGACCCCCTCGATCAGGGTGTCGAGGCCGCGGTGTTCGGTGAAGTTCCCGACGTACGAAACCACGAACGATTCCTCGGGATCGAACCCGAGGCCGGTCGGGGGTTCGGTCGCATCGGGATCGAACGCGTCGAGATCGACGGTGTTCGAGACGATCTTCACCCGTTCGGGATCCGCATCGCAGTCCCGGAGGTAGTGCGCGCGCGCCTCCTCACACACCGTGATCGTGCGCTCGGCGTTCCGGACGGCGTGGCGTTCGAGGCGTTTGAGTCGGGTCGGCGAGAGGAAGAGTCGCTGAACCAGGTCCTCGGGATCGCGCGCGATCTCGCGCCAGCCGCGCATCCGGTGTATCTGACGGACTGCCTCGGGGTAGTTCTCGTGGAGATCGGCCACCACGGGAACGTCGTGATCGTCGCCTACCGTGAGCGCGGTCTTTACCAGTGGAAGGTCGTGGACATGGATCGCGTCGATCGACCCGCCAGGGAAGTCGTCGCTCACGAGTTCCTCGATCTCCCGCTGCCAGACGGGATGGACGTTGGTCGCGACGTACCGTGCGCCGTCGACGATCCCGCGGAGGCCGGCGAACAGTTCGTCGACGGGCAGTCGCTGGACGTCGATCCCGTCGATCCGCTCGAAGGTTGGCTCGGCCGGCCCGCCGCGACAGACGAGCGTGATCTCGTGGCCGGCCGCGCGGAGCGTGGCAGCCTCCTTTTCGACCCGGACGTCCGGCGGGAACCGCTCCGGGAGGAGCATACAGATGTGCATGATCAGACGGAAGACGGCGAGGCGGGTGGTCGATGACTCGTCATGCGAGGATTTCCCGACGATCGGTCTTCGCTCTTGTGGTCGGCTGCGATTCTTACTGTGAGGGGACTCCGGCTCTCGCCAGTGCAGCCCTTTGCCGCGTCGCAACGACGCCGCTTATCACGAGCGACGGACTGGGAGGGGACAATGACGCTCGTCAGCGCCGTCCTGCCGACGTACAACCGCGCGGAGTACGTCACCGGAGCCGTCGACACAGTGCTGGAGCAGACCCACGACGAGATCGAGGTCGTCGTGGTGAACGACGGCTCGACGGACGACACGGCGGCGAAGCTCGACACCTACGCCGACGACGACCGAGTGCGCGTCCGCCACAACGACGAGAACCGCGGCATCTCGGTCAGCATGAACCGGGCGGCTGCGGTGGCCGACGGCGAGTTCATCTGCGTACTCAACGACGACGATCGCTGGCACGAGGAGAAAGTCGAGAAGCAGCTGGCCGCCTTCGCGGAGCTCGGCGAGGAGTACGGCGTGGTCTACACCGGCGGGGTCGTCCGCCAGGGCGAGAACATCGTCCGGGTCTATCGACCGGATCGTGAGGGTGACATCTACCCCGACGTGATCGCCCGCTTCGGCCTCCACCCACATTCGAGCCACATGCTCCGCGCGGAGTGTTTCGATCTCGGCGGGTTCGATCTCGACTTTCCTCGCGGCGTGGACTGGGATCACTGCATCCGGCTCGCGAAGGAGTACGAGTTCGCGGCCGTCGACGAACGCCTCGTCGAGCGTATCTTCCACACCGACAACATCTCACAGCAGCTCACCCACGGCATCGAGGTCAACAACCTGATCTGGAAAAAGTACCGCGACGAGATCGAACAGTATCCCGGGATCGAGCGCCGGCTCCGTGAGAAGCAGTGCCGCGCCAGGGCGAGAGTTGCACTCGAACGCGGCCAGCGCCGACGGGCGTTCGGCTACGCGCGCCGTGCGATGGAGTACGAACCCGCCGCCGAGAGCGTGTTCATCATGGCCTTTTCCGTGCTCGGTCAGCGGGCGCTCGCGGGAGCGCGCCGCGCCCGCGACGCCGCGATGAACTGGCGTGCGTCGCTGGCGGAGTAGTCTGAAAACGAGCGATCAGTTGGCTGACTACCGTGTCAACTGGTAGACACGCTGCATCGCGTCCATACCGGGTTGGCCGAACAGCGACGCTCCCAGCGGAACCGCCGTGCGGATCGACGGCGCGTGATAGCATGCCCGAGCGAACGACCGCACGGCCGCACCCGACCACCGACGGTCGCGGAGCTGCATCCGTCCCTCCAGCCGGTAGGTGTTGGCGAGCGCGTCCGCACGCACCCCGGGTGACGCTGCTCGATACAGGTCGTCGTACTCCCGGACGATCTCCAGTCGTCCACGGATCAGCCCCGGTGATTTCCCGCGAGAGTCGTCGATCAGGCCCCGACGAACCAGCGAGTCGTCGACGAATTCGAAGCTCGTCCGGCGCGCGAGATCGATCATCAGCCCGAGATCGTCGCCGCCGGGTCGATCCGGCAGCGGCAACACGCCGTCGAGCATCTCACGATCGATGAGCATCGTCGACGTCACGCAGGGCGACATCGCGAACGCGAGCGCGGATTCGAGTACGTCACCCCGCACAGTCGAGTCCGGCAGCACGGTACGGCCGTCCTCGTAGGTCATCCCACAGTACGCCACACCCGCCTCCGTCCCTTCGAGCAGGTCGACCTGGCGGGCGAGCTTGCCGGGCAGCAGCCGATCGTCGTCGTCGAGAAACTGGACGTACTCCCCGGTGGCGCGCTCCGCGCCCATCGTCCGCGCGGGGTTCGAACCACGGTTCCGATCGAGGTCGAGATACGTGACGTCGAACTCGGCGACGACCGGCTCGGCGTGGCCCTCGCCGGAGTCGTCGACCACGATGATCTCGGTCGGGTGGTCCTGCTCGGCGACGCTCTCGATCGTGCCACCGAGTCGGTCGTTGCGGTAGTACGTCGGGATCACGACCGAAACGAGCGGGACGTCCGGGGCGGCCGTCGCGGGCGCGTCGTCGGGCGAAGGCGGGCACATAGCCTGGACGAACGAAGGAACAGCTAAATGTACACCGGAAGGGAACTCGTCGGCAGTGACCCGCGACGCACATCTGAAACGGTGGGTGAACCAGCCACCGGCCAGCCCGCTCGTCGAAGCCCTTCGAACGGCCGAGCGACGGCGTGCGCTCGATCAGCTCGGCACGAACGATCGCGTGCTCGATCTCGCCTCCGAAGCCGGCGTCACGAGGGAACTCGACGCGGCGGTGACGCGGGTGGATTTCTCGCCCGACGCGAGCGAGTACGCCAGCCAGATCGTCGACGCCACGGAATTTCGGACTGTCGACCCCGAAGCACCCGCCCTCCCGTTCGACGCCGGGCACTTCGACGCTGCGGTGTCGATCGGCCCCTACGACTGGAAGTTCCTCGCGGTCGACGATCTCACCGACGAGATTCACCGGACGCTCGCGCCGGATGGCCGGTTCGTCTTCTCGGTCCCGACGCCGCGCTCGCCGTACGCCGTCGCCGACTGGAACACCAATCGGTACTACACACCCGACGAAGCGCTCTCGGTCATCTCGCCCGACTGGCGGCTCGTCGATCACGATCTCGTCTTCCAGTACCCCTACTACGCTCACATGGGGGTGAGCGCGCTTCCCGAGCGGTTCCAAGACTCTTTCGTCGATCTCGCCGAGCGCGCCAGCGACGAACTCACCGCACGCGATCGGTGGGACGGCGCGTCGTATCTCGTGCTCGCAGCCGAACCCCAGCAGTATCGATCCCGTCTCGACGACGCGCTCGACTGTCTGTTCCGCCCGGTCGCGGAGAACGGGTTCTGGGACGACGAGGACGGCAAAATCCTCCGCGCGCACGATTACGAGATCGTCGACGATGGGGAAGGGGAGCCGACGTTCTCGTGGACCCCGGACGACCGCGAACTGTGGCGCTACGCTCCCTTCGGACTGATGGGAACGATGCAGTGGCGGACATCGCCCCTCGCCACCGAGGCGTACGACGCGAAGATCGAGCGCGCGCTTTCGTACTTCGCCCGAAAAATCGATGACGGCACCTTCGACGAGATGCCGAGCTACGGGATCGGCCCGCTGACGTGTGCGTTCGCGCTCGCCGCCGACGTCTTCGACGACGATTACGAGCGGGTCGCCCGCCGGCTGTTCGAGCACGCGAACGATCGGTTCGACTTCACCCACGCCGAGGACAGCCTGCTGGCGTACGGCTGGTCGTATCTCTACGAACGCGATCCCGACCCCGAAATCCGTGACGCACTTTCCGACGCGCTCTGGACGATGAACGACCGTCTCACCCCCGAGGGACTGTTCGCGTTCGACAACCACACCACCCGCCGTCACCAGAACCAGATGTACGCCTGCTGGGGGTTCGCGCGTGCCGCCGAGGTCACGGGCCAGACGGGGTATCTCGACGGCGTCGAGCGCGTGCTCGATTACACCATCGACGAACGGATGCGCGACGACGGCGCGTTCATCTGGCAGGACGTCTCGCTGCCCCGCCGACTCCGGCGGGAGACCACCAAACGCCTCGGCTTCCGGCCGCCACACTGGGATTTCCTCTACGAGTGCCACCAGACGTTCTTCGTCAACGCGGTTGCCCAGTACTATCGCGCGGGCGGCGAGCGCGACTACGACCACGCGGTGCGGCGCGCGATGTCGTGGATCGACGGCGATAGCTCACGCGGCGATCTCGTCGAACTCGCCGGGATCGGCGTCCCGATGCGCTTTCTCACCGTCGACGACCGGCTCGACGTCGACGACCAGATGTACAAGGGCTCCTACGAGATCGGGTCGTACATCATGGCGCTGTCGAACCTCCTGTCCGGGCCGTTTTGAGCTCGTCGCCCGCCTCGCTGACCGCAGTCCAAGAGAGCGACTCGTAGATCGATGCGAGCCGCGAGGCGCCCCGCTCAGTATCGTACTGGCGCTCGACCGCTCGCCGGCCGTTCGCGCCGTGTGCGGCGGCTGTCGTGGAATCGGCAAGCGCGACGAGCGCCGCAGTCAGCGACTCCCGATCCCCGACGGGGATCACCCGACCGGCGTCCGCCTCGCCGACGACCCGCGATGCGGGCCCGATATCGGTCGTCACGATCGGCACGCCCGTCGCTAGCGCCCGGAACAGCGGCCTCGGAATCGATGTCTCGGCGACTGCCGACGGGTGGGTGGGGAACACACAGACGTCGCTCGCGACGACGTGTGCAGGCAATCGGTCCGGATCGGTCTCGGTGCGAAACGTGACCCGACCGCCCGCAAGCTCCCGTCGAGCCTGGGTTTCGAGAGCGTCCGTGGTTTCTCGATCGTGATCGCCAACGAGCACCAACTGAAGGTTCGCGACGTCGTCAGCCGCCCGCGCGGCCGCCGTGACGACCGCTTCGAGATCGGTGTCGAACGGCCCGTTCGCGAACGCGGTGACGACGAACGCGGCTTCGGGATCGAAGCCGAGACCGCGGTCGACGTGGCCATCGGTTTCGAAGGTATCCAACGCCGAGGTGGTGTCGTGGACGACCGACACGCGCTCGGGATCGATCCCCACCTCGCGGACGTAGCGTGCGCGCGCCTCCTCGCAAGTCGTCACGAGCCGATCGACGCCGCCGAGCGGCCCGGTTTCGAGCCGTCCCAGCCGCCACGGCGAGTGAAACAGCCGGCGAGCGAGTTTTCGGGGATCCTGGAGCCGATCGAGCCAGCCGTCGGTCCGATTGCGACGCTGTTCGAGCGCCGGCGCGTTTCCGGGGAGAGTGGCGACCACCGGCACGTCGTGGACGTCACCGACCCGCAATCCGGTCTTCACGAGCCGGAGATCGGTCACTCCACAGACGTCGATCGCCCGCTCGTCGGCGATCTCTTCGACCGCGCGCAGCCACGCGGGATGAATCACCTGAAGAGCGTACCGCAGGCCGTCGAGTTTCCCCTTTACTCCGGCGTACAGCGTCTCCTCGGGAAGTCGACGCACGTCGATCCCATCGATCGATTCGCGGTCGAGGTCGTGGGCTGCGCCACGACAGACGACGGTGACCGTGTGGCCCGCCTCGTGGAGCGCGACAGCGTGGCTCCGCGCCCGTTCGTTGGTCGAAAAGCGTCCGCCGAACAGTAGACAGACGTGCATCGGCGTCAGTCGCTCCCCTGTTCTGGTCGGGCTGGTGCGTGTGTTGCTCTAACTGGTGGACTGGCCATGCCTCACCCGTGTCGGCGGGTCGGCTTCGCTCTTGTGGTGGTGTGGGTTTCGAACGCCGCCGCGATGGTACGAAAGAGCGCGTGTCGTTCTACGGGCGGGACCGTTCAGCGACATCGAGGTGGCGGTCGTAGAGATACGACCAGCCGTACGCCAGCAGGCTGTCNGGTCATCGGCGTCGCGGGGCGCGACCAGAAGGCCGTTGTCCTCGCCGATGACTTCCGGAATTGCGCCCACGGTAGTCGACACGATGGCGTTGCCCGCGGCCATCGCTTCGAGCATCGCGATCGGGAGTCCCTCGGCGTAGGCCGGCAGCACGAAGATCGAGCCCGATCCGAGGAGCCGCTGTTTGCTCGCTTCCGAAATATAGCCGAGATACTCCACGTTGTCGTGGGTCGCCGCGAGCTCCTCGGCGTGGTTCGAGAGCGGCCCCTTGCCGGCGAGCGTCACCCGAAAGTCGAGTCCCCTGTCGGCGAGCGTCTCGATCGCGGTCGCGAGTTCGACGACGCCCTTCCGCGGGATCTGGTTCGAAACCGCCACCACGTGGGGGATATCTCCATCGAACGCGGGGGTGTAGTCGCCGGCGTCGACCGCATTCGGAATCACGGTGAGCTTCTCGCGGTCGGTATGCTCGCCGAGGGTGTCCTTCCAGTACTCCGAAAGCACCACGATCTCGTCGGCGGCGTCGAACACCAGCGACTGATACCACCGCACGGGCGCGAAGTCGGTCGAAACGAACACGTCGAACGACGAGCCGTGGATGTGGAGTATCACGGGTCGATCCCAGACGTACTTGCTAAACAGCACGTAGTAGCCCGCCCGATAGAACGAAAACCGATGTGAGGAGTGGACGTGGACGATGTCGGGCGGCGACCGCACGGTGTACGTCAGCGCGTTCCAGCAGATGACGAGGACCGAGTGGACGAACGCGAGGACGCCCTCCGTCGAGAACGCGCCGATCTTGTGGGCTCCGACGCGCAGCTTTCCCGCGAGGTGGCGGCGCTGTTCGCTGATGTACTGCCCGATCCCGCCCGGGCCGTGCCGGCCGACGATCAGGAGGTCAGTGTCACGCATCGGTCATTCCATGTAGCCGAGACCGCGGAGTCGGTCCTCGACGTCATCGAAGTCCGCGTCCGCCGCAGCCGTCGCGTCACGCCCAGCGGTGGCGTGTTCGGCCGTCTTCACCTCCCGCTGGGCGGTCGCCGAGTCGGGAGCGAAGATCTCGTCGAGGACGCGGCCGTCGACGTCCGCTGGCACCGCCTCGCCGACGCTGTGGAGCACCGTCGGCGCGACATCGAAGACATCCGCATCGGTCGGCGTGCTCCCCGGTTCGACGTCGGGCCCGGCAGCCAGGAGGATGCCTTCGGGTCGATGTTCGGCCGCGTGGACGCCGGGATCGGTGAACACTGCATCGGCGAGCGTCCCTTTGACGTGGTAGTTCTCGTGGCCCTCGACGACGAGATCCGGGGAATCGTCGTCGGTCGGGAACACGTCGTCGCCGTCGTAGACGTCGAGGACGCGCTCGCCGGTCTCGGGATCGGTGAGGTCCGAGAGGAGCGCTTCGAGCTCCGCTTTGACGGTATCGACTTCGCTCGGGGGGACGATCCCCTCGTCGAAGCGCTCGGTGTCGTTGACGTAGACGTTGCCGTACCCGTGGAAGAACGCCTTCGTCCGGCCGTACTCGACGTCGTAGAGCCCGTGGCCGCCGGGGATCTGTTCGGCGACCGCGTCGATAATGTCGTGGGGCAACCGATCCATGATGGTGCGCTCGTCGATCCCGAGGCGTTCGAGCGCGCCAAGCACCCGGTCTTTGGTCACGCCGAGCTGTGAGAGCGTGCCCCGCGCCGCGGTATCGTCTTTCGGCGCGAGATACCCCTCGCGTGCGAGCAGGCTGTTGACGTTGACGAGCTTCGAGACCGGGCCGAACCCGTGATCCGAGACCACGAACAGCGTCGCGTCGTTGGCGGCGGCGTACTCGCGCGCGTCGCCGATCACCGCATCGATCTGGCGGTAGTGATCGAGGAGGACCTCCTCGTCCCAGAGCAGGTGCTGGAGCCGGTCGGGGGCCGTGTAGGTGAAAAAGAACAGCCGCCAGTCGTCGGTCTCCATCAGCAAATGGAGTAGCTCGGTCCGCGCCGCAACGAGTCCGTCGAGATCGGCAGCGAACTCCGCGTCGGTCCCGTCGTAGTCGCGCCAGCTCAGCCCGATCTCGTAGTCGGGGATCCGCCGTTCGATCTCCGCAGCGAGTTCGGGCGGATGGGTGAACCCCTCCTCGCGTGAGGGCGTCATCATCCCGGTCACCATCTTGCCGTCGATCTCGCTCGCGGGGTAGGTCATTGGGGTGTTCGCGACGACCGCCGGCGAGAGGAGCTCCCACAGTGTCGGGCGATCGCAGTCCGCGCTGGTGTTGACCCGGTGGTGATAGTCCGAGCGGAGCCCGTGAAACGCGTAGATGCCGTGCTTGTCCGGGGCGACGCCGGTGGCGATCGACGGCCACGCGAGCGCGGTGTTCGCGGGTTTCGTGCTCTCGAGTTCGCCCGCAGCACCCTCGTCGATGAGCGCAGCGACGTTCGGGAGTTCGCCCGCGTCGGCCCACGCACGGAGCCGATCCCACGGCACGCCGTCGAGGCCGAGAACGAACGCCCGCTCAGGTGGCGCTGTCCCGGTCATGGCTGATACATACTGGTGGGGACTCCTCGCGTGATGGCCATTACCGTTTTCATTTGCGCACGGTCGCTCTCCGGCCGATAGTCGCGAACAGCAGCGGTGAGCCGCCCGAAAACGACGCTTAACCGCCCGCAGTTCTCGCGACGGTCGCGTTCGTCGTGTTCGATTCACTGCCGGCGATGAAGTAGAGGTCGAACTCGCCGTTCGACTGCACGAGATGAACGCCCGGTTGGGTGTCGAGCGTGCTGAGGTTCGCCTGGCTGTACCGGAGTCCACGATACACCTGACTCTCGCGATCCCGAGTCGCGTCGGTGAGCGCCAGATACCGTCCCTCTTCGGTCTGGCCGGCGATGTCGGAGATGTTGGCTTCGGGAATCCCGCGCCCGTTCTCCTGAATCGGGTTGTTCGTGACGCCCTCGACGCCGTGGCTGAACCGCCACGGCCCCGACCGGAGTCCGTACATCGCGACGCCCTCCGCCTGATGGTCGAAGGCGTACT